>CAVHZB010000151.1:0-2007 GCA_963640555.1 Phascolarctobacterium succinatutens | reverse complement strand
CAACGGACGCTGGGCAAAAAAACGCCTGATGCCGCGAAATGCGGGGCATCTTGCGGGGTCGGAGACCTTTAGAAATATAGCGACCTACTGCAAGGAGATAGGCGTTGAATATCTGACGGTATATGCTTTTTCAACGGAAAACTGGAAGCGCCCCGAGGAGGAGGTCGGCGGCATAATGAAGCTGCTGGATAAATACCTCCACGAGGCGATACGAGATATGCGTAAAAAGAATATCCGTATGAAGGTGTTCGGGGACACCTCGAGGCTGTCTCCCGAGCTTCGGAGGCTTATTGCCGAAACGGACGAGATATCCAAGACGATAGACGGCTTTCAGGCGAATGTGTGCATAAATTACGGAGGCAGAGCGGAGATCGTGCGTGCGGCGCAGGCGTATGCACGCGATTATGCGGCGGGAAAAACAGAAGGCGAGCTGACAGAGGAGCAGTTTTCCGGCTACCTCTATTCCGCGGGCATACCTGACCCTGATCTGCTGATCCGACCCGGCGGGGAGTACCGTATATCAAACTTCCTGCTGTGGCAGTGCGCATATTCTGAGTTTTACTATACCGATGTGCTGTGGCCTGATTTTACCCCGCAGGAGCTCGATAAGGCAATTGCGGCATACAACCGCCGCGACCGTCGCTTTGGAGGTGTCAAGGGATGATAAAAGCAGTATCCATCCTCGGCTCGACCGGCTCGATAGGTCGGCAGAGCATCGCTGCCGCGCAGCATCTGGGCGTTCCGGTCGCCGCGCTTACAGCAAACAGAAAAATTGATCTTGTCGAACAGCAGGCGAGGCTGCTGAAGCCCAAATTCGTTGCCGTTTTCGACGAAAATGCGGCAAATGACCTGAAAATAAAGCTTGCAGATACGGGTATAAGGGTCGGAAGCGGCATGACGGGACTCATAGAGGCTGCTACCATAGAGGAAGCAGACTGCGTTGTAACGGCCGTGTCCGGCTCCGTTGGCCTAAAGCCCACGCTTGCGGCGATCGAAACGCACAAGCGCATAGCCCTTGCAAACAAGGAGACCCTCGTGTGCGCCGGAGAGCTCGTCATGCCGGCGGCAGCTGCCGAGGGCGCGGAGATAGTGCCGGTCGATTCCGAGCATTCTGCGATCTTCCAGTGCCTGATGGGCAGAAAAAAAGGCGAGCTTAAAAAAATACTGCTCACCGGCAGCGGCGGACCGTTCCGCGGCAAAGCCCGCTCGGAGCTTGAGAATGTTACCCCGGAGCAGGCTGTAAAGCACCCGAACTGGTCTATGGGCGCAAAGATATCCGTCGATTCCGCGACCATGATGAACAAGGGACTGGAGTATATCGAGGCAATGCACCTTTTCGGCGTTTCACCCGATGATATTCAGGTCGTAGTTCACCCTCAGAGCATCGTTCACTCGATGGTGGAGCTCGTAGACGGCACCGTTATAGCCCAGCTCGGCGTTCCGGATATGGGACTGCCGATACAGCTTGCAATGACATATCCGGAAAGGTGCGCATCCCCGTTTAAGCACCTTGATTTCTACGATATGAAGGACATGACATTTGAAGCGCCCGACTATGAAAAGACCCCGTGCCTGAAGCTCGCAATGGACTGCGCGCGCATGGGAGGCACCGCGCCCTGCATCATGAGTGCGGCAAACGAGGTAGCCGTGTCGATGTTTTTAAACCACCGCCTTGGCTATAATCAGATATATGACTGTGCTTTGCAGGCGGTCGAGAGCATAGAGATAATAAAAGAGCCCGAGCTCGGCGCAATATTGGAAGCCGACGAGAGGGCGAGAGTTTATGTCAGGGAGCACTTTTCCTAATGTATATAATTATCGCAATATTGATGTTCGGCATCCTCATCGCCGTTCACGAATTCGGACATTTTGCAACCGCAAAGCTGTGCCGCGTGCGCGTTGATGAGTTTGCCATCGGTATGGGTCCCGCCATATTCAAAAAGCAGAAGGGCGAGACTCAGTATTCGCTGCGCATCCTGCCGCTGGGAGGCTTCTGCGCTATGGGCG
>CAVHZB010000150.1:0-2182 GCA_963640555.1 Phascolarctobacterium succinatutens | reverse complement strand
TCGCCGCCGGGGTTGTCGCCGCCGGGGTTATCGCCGCCGGGGTTGTCTCCACCGGGGTCATCGCCGCCGGGGTTGTCTCCACCGGGGTCATCGCCGCCGGGATTATCGCCGTCAGGGTCGCTCGGATCATCAGGATCGCTTCCGTCAGCGGAAACATCAATACCCAGATGAACGACATGACCGCCAAAGTCAGTTGCCCACATACAGGTCGCATTTCCGTAAACATAATCGGAACCGAACACTTCCCAGAACCATTTGATCGGATTCATTGTGCTGGGGCTCCATATGGCAGCCTCCTCGACATATGTTCCGTAAATGAGATCCCAACCGTCAACATTATCACCGTTGACCTCGATCTTGAGCTGGCATACAGCGGGCAGACGAAGCACGGCGCCCTGAGTGAGGACTCCGCCGACAAGGTTAAAGGTGTCCTTCAGTGCAAGATAATCCTTGGTGAATGTTGCACGATAGAATGGGGTAAGCGTACCGGGGATGTAAGCCGTCACAGTGACGGTGGCATCGGGATCAAGATCCTGATAACCGTGCAGGCAGAGCCTGAAATAAGGTGCCCCGTGATATTCCGTGTTCCAAAGTGCGAGAGCACCGCTGTCAGCGGAGCGCCCATATTCGTCGGACAGAACGGCGGCATCGGCATTTTCTGCTCCATCTGCATTTGCGGATGTTCCCATGACCAATACGGCAAACAGCAAAACCACGAGCATTGCAGCGGCAAACATAAGACGCCTGCTCAGATTTTCTGTTTTAAACATTATAGAACTGTTATCCTCCTTTCCTCAAAGTCTAATACTAATACCTATTATCGCGGCGAGTTATCCATGCGGCATCAGCAGTCCCGCATGAGGCGGAACGGCATCACCCGTTTGCCACGGAAGCGGCTCCGCGAACTATTAATTAATATTTAGGTCATAATAATACATCAGAGCGAAAAAATCAATGCAGAAAATGGGAATAAGACCTTTTTGTTAACATATAGGCAGAAAATGTACATAGCTTTGCGTGGGCAGGCGGTCATGCGTCTCTGCTTGCTAAGCAGGCGTTAATGTGCTAAAATCTTAGGCAGTATTTACGCGAGGTGCAGACAAATGCATGATGATATATTACCGAGACTGCCGCGAATGGCGGCCATCCATGATATTTCGGGAATGGGGAAGTGCTCTCTGACCGTTGCACTGCCTATTGTTTCCGCAACGGGCGTTGAGTGCTGCTGCATACCGACGGCGCTTTTGTCAACTCACACCGGCGGCTTCACCGATTGGACCTTCACCGATCTCAGCGGCGATATAGTGCCCATCGCCGAGCACTGGCATAAGCTCGGACTGAGATTTGACGCGGTATATTCCGGGTATCTCGCATCAAGGGCGCAGGGTGAGCTTATAGAAAAGGCAATAGACCTAATCGCGGGAGACCAAACGCTTATTGTTGTCGATCCTGCCATGGCCGATAACGGCAGGTATTACACGAATCTTGACGACGGCATGGCAGAGTGCTTCCGCAGGCTCATAAGGCGCGCTGATATAATAACCCCGAACCTGACGGAGGCGTGCTTTTTGACGGGAACGGAATACAAAAGCGGCGTGCAGGATGAGGGCTTTGTAACGGAGCTTATCGACAGACTGTCAGAGCTCGGTCCGGACTTCGTCGCCGTAACGGGAGTGAGCTTGCAGCAGGGAAGTGTAGGCATAGCCGCGCGCGACAACGGAAGCGGAAAAATGTGCTATGTAATGAAACCGGCGCTCGACGGAACATTTCACGGCTCGGGCGATGTTTTTGCCTCCGCCTTCGCAGCACTGCTCACGCGCGGAGCACCGCTGGACGATGCGCTGCGCACGGCCGAGGAGTTTGTCACAGCGGCGATCGAGCGCACGGCGCAGCGCGCAACTCCCCGCCATTACGGCCTTGATTTTGAGGGCGTTTTGCCCGATTATATCGAGATGTGCAAAAAGCTGTTTCAGCAGCTCAACAAGTCGGATCAAGTCTGTACGGAAACCTGAAATTGCCGGTGCTTATTTTACAAAAACTATTGACATAAACTTGACATTAGAACTGGAAGTACAGTATAATCATGAGAAAGAGCGTGGGGGAGGTCTCATGCTGAAAAATATAGGTAGGCAAAAATTTTAAATAAGCGGAAGGGGTTGCAAATGAAAGACCTAAAACATCT
>CAVHZB010000149.1:0-2202 GCA_963640555.1 Phascolarctobacterium succinatutens | reverse complement strand
CAATAGTACCATAACAAAATAATACAAAGGAGAAAATAATGTATCACATAAAGCAGGATAAGCGGGCTCAGGTATCGGCAAAGCTTATCTGCGACGGGCTCATGAGCTGCCTGAAGGAGAAAAGCTTTGAGAGTATAACGATCTCGGACATACAGCGCATCTCCGGCGTGAGCCGCTCGACCTTTTACCGGACCTTTGACCGCATCGAGGATGTACTTGCGCTGATGTGCGACGAGGTGTTCGAGGAGGCGTTCACCTCCGGCTATGCCAACATAAGTGAGGCGGTGTTCCGAACATGGTTCCGCCATGCGGATATGGTGGAGACCGTCGTCGGCATCGGACGCAGCGACATGCTGTACTCAAGCCTGCGCCGCTGCTCGGATAAGCTGCGCAGCTCCGTTACGGATTTCGGTGACGCCGCGCTGTTTGACTATCTCGCCTCTATTATTTCCTCGACCATGATGGGCATCATGGTAACTTGGATAGAGCACGGAAAGCGCGAGAGCGAGGAGGAGCTTAAAAACATCGTGCTCCAAAGCTTCAAGGCTATGAAATTCATAGGCTTGGCATAAAGTTAAGTGAAAATACCGTCTCCGGTCAAAGCCAAGTGACATCGGCTGTGCGCGGCGGTATTTTTTTGAGACGGTATTTCGGATGCCCCACTACCATGGCGGATACAATGTGCACATGCTTCGGAAGCCCCATACGCCTTTCAAAGCCCGGTGCGGCCTGCGCAAACATGGCAAATGTGCCGACCCAGCATGCGCCGAGACCCATGCCGTGTGCTGCGAGCTCAAGATGGCTCGTGGCGGTTATGCATGCGTCGTGGGCAAGAATGTTGCGGGTGTCGGCGCAGGCAAACAGCAGCGCCGGAGCACCGCAGAGTATGGTATCCTGCCCCGACTGCACCTCATGAAACATCTCTCTGCACTGGTTCTGTATATCCGCGCACTGCTGCCTGCTGTAGCGCATCATGCGGCTTGCGGTTGGGCTCACGAACTGTCCGGCGGAAAACAGAACGGGACCGAATGTCCCGAGCATTTTCGCGCATTCAGATGCATACGCGCGTACCTGCTCCGGATCGGACACGACGAACCACTTCACCAGCCGCCAGTTCTTGCCCGTGGGAGCGTAGGCGGCTATGCCCAGGAGTCTGTCTATCTCGTCCTTTGTCAGCGGCACATCGGTATAGTTCCGGCAGGAGCGGCGGGTCTTGAAAAACTGTGCCGCCTGCTCCTCGGATATCCTGAGCTCCGGCTGTACGGCTTCAAGCTCCTCGGGATGTACATCCGGCAGCGAGATCGCGGAGCTGGGGCACGCGGCGACACACTGCGCGCAGTTAAAGCACGCCAGATCCTGCCGCACGGACGGTACAGTTTTAACATCCTCCCGGATCAGGATATGCCGAGGGCATATCTTCACGCATGTTCCGCAGCCTGTGCACAGCTGCGCATTGATCTGTGCGGGATAGCGGTTTATGACCTTCATAAGCGATCACTCCTTGTTTTTTGCGCCATTATAGCATGCTTTCTGCCTAAAGGTGCATTCACAAAGAAAATCAATCGCATTGAGTGAGCAACTGTGATATACTGAACAAAAAGCAAAGGAGCGGCGGCATATGGATGGCTTTGACAAGAAAAAAGAGCTGGCGCGGCTGAGGACGATGTTTGCCGAGTCAACGGAGTTTATGCAGGCCATAGGTGATGACAGCCGGCAGCTTATACTGCTTGCCATCATGCAGGGCGAGTTCGGCGGCAGCCGCATAGGCGAGATCGCACGGCGAATACATCTGTCCGAGCCTACGGTCACTCATCATATCCGCATACTTAAAGATGCTGGCATCGTGCTGTGCAACCGTATCGGTACAAGAAACTACTATTATATAAATGCCGACTGCGACGGCTTCAAAAGAGTAAAGCACCTCGTTGATGTCTATGAGACCGTTGCCGACAGCTTCAAGGCCATCCAGACCTACGGCAGCGAATGGTGAAAAAGCTCTCCCGCCTCAGAACGAATCGAGACGGGAGAGCTTAAGGTTTATTGGTATTGCAGGAAATTCTGCCGTGGCTTTGGTCGGTATTTTACGCCCGAGACAAGACCGATGCAGGCGTACATAGCAACGATAGATGAGCCGCCGTAGCTGAAAAACGGCAGCGTTATGCCGACGACGGGGGTTATGCCGATGCACATGCCGATGTTGAC
>CAVHZB010000148.1:0-2372 GCA_963640555.1 Phascolarctobacterium succinatutens | reverse complement strand
AGCCGCCCATCATCATCGTCGATCTCGGCACGGCCACGACGCTTTTTGCGGTGGATAAGGACGGTGCGTTCATAGGCGGAGCGATAGTCCCCGGCGTTAACCTGTCGTATAATGCGCTCTCGCAGGGTACGAGCCTGCTGCCGAGCATTTCGATAGAAGCACCGAAAAAGTGTATCGCAACGAACACCGTGGACTGTATGCGCTCAGGCGCCGTTTACGGAACGGCCGCCATGATAGACGGTATGATAGACCGCATGGAAGAGGAGCTCGGCTGCGAAGCCTCGGTCGTCGCTACCGGCGGTCTGTCCGGCGGCGTGATACCCTACTGCCGCCACGAGATATACCATGAGCCCGATCTGCTGCTTAAGGGGCTGGCGATCCTGTATCAGAAAAACGCAAAGCCGAAAAAAACAAGTAAATAAGTCAAACTCCCGACCACGCGGTCGGGAGTTTTTGCTTTAATTGCCGCTGTCAAACAGCGTGTCTATAAATTCGAGGTCTATCACGGCGCGGCCTGTGTCCTTGACCGTGTAATAATAGCCGTCGCGGATGACTGTCGAGCCGTCGCCTGAAAGCGCCAGGGCTTCAATGGTATTGCCGTCCTTGTCGAGCCATTTCAGCGAGTAGCCCCAGCCGTCGCTGTCTGCCTTGCGGCCCTCGGAATAGCTAAGACCGCACACGCTGTCAGTTATGCGCTTAATATCCCCGGCATCCGTTACCGTTATGCGCTCCCCTGTGTCGCCCGATGTTATGACAAGGCTCTCCGCGCCCGTCACCTTGAAGGTCGTCTCCTTTGCAGAGCAGCCGAGCAGGAAAAAAGCAAGTGCCAACGCCAGAATAGTTGCCGTCAATTTTTTCATGTTTTTCACCTCACCATAAATTTCTCACACTTTTTTGACGGCAAAGCATCGAAAAAAGTTCCTCGGCGTGTGAAAAACCGGTGCGATCTACATCGCGCCGGTTTTTGCAGCCCGCCGTTATTCGTCGAGCATTATGTCGAGGATCTCCTCGTCGGTCTCGCGCATGCCCTCGCGGGCGAGCTGGCCGACGGATTCTATCGTCTTTTCCACATCGTCTTTGAGTATACCGTCGCCGCCGTGCAGAGCCTTGCCCTTTTCGTACAGGTCAAAGCCGAGAAGTCCCGCCTCGACGGCGGAGGCGATCTTCGTTGCGCACGAGGGCTTTGCACCGTCGCACACGGTGCCGGATATCATGCCGAGGGTGTTGGTTATCGTCTGCGAAACCGCCTCGTATGTGCCCTCGAGCAGCCACGCAACGCCCGCGGCGGCACCGCATCCGGCGGACACCGCGCCGCAGAACGCGCTGAGCCTGCCGATGGGCGTTTTCTGATGGATGGTTATGAGATTCGAAACGACCAGCGCGCGCAGGAGCTGCTCGTGGGATGCGTGCATATCAAGCGCATACACGATGACCGGCAAGGACGCGGTCATGCCCTGATTGCCGCTGCCGGAAACTATCACGACCGGAAGCTCGCAGCCGCTCATTCTCGCATCGGAGCCGGCGGCAGCCTGAGCCCTCGCCCTGACGCGGACATCCTCGCCGCGAGTTTCCAGAAGCGTTTTCCCTATCGAGGCGCCGTAGTCTCCGCGGAGCCCCTCCTCGCTTATCGCAAGGTTATACTCGATCTGTTTTTCGAGCATCGCGCTCACATCCTCTATGCGCACGCTCCCGGCAAAGTCGAGAATGTCGCGCACATTAAGAACGCTGCGGTCGGTCTCGCTTGAAGCGGTGTCGCCGTCGTCCTTTTGCAGCAGCACCTCGCCGTTTCGCTCGATGAGCACGATATTCGTGTGATAATCGCATATGCGCAGACGAACGCTGTCACCGCCGGAATACATGTGCAGGTCAATATCAAGGAGCTTACCGCTGTCGGATTTCATGACCGTCATCTGGCAGGAGCTCAGAAGCTCGGATATTCTGTGTATATCCTCGGGCTTTGCCCCTGCGAGCACCTCAAGCTGCTTGTTCTCGTCGCCTACTGCGGCTCCGGCTGCAATCGCCGCCGCAATGCCCTTGAGTCCGCCTGTATTCGGAACGACAACGCTTTTTACATTTTTTATGATGTTTCCGCTTATAACGATGTCGATCTTATCCGGCATACCGCCAAGCACGGCGCGCGCCTTTGCCGCGGCATAAGCCATTGCTATCGGCTCGGTACAGCCCATTGCGGGTATCAGTTCTTCACGCAGAATTTGCAGATATTGCGCATACTTAACATCGCCGATTTCCATTCTTTTTTCCTCCCGCTAAATTTTCTCCACGAACATTATAGCATCAAAAGCCCAAATTGCATAGTAATTTCAACGGCTTGTGAAGATGTTGTCGAAATAGCTTGAATGTATCTGTAAAAG
>CAVHZB010000147.1:0-2407 GCA_963640555.1 Phascolarctobacterium succinatutens | reverse complement strand
AGCGCTATGCGAAATATTCCGCGCTCGTTCGTGAGATATATGCAGAGTATACCGACCGGTGCGAGCCGTTCGGGATAGATGAGAGCTGGCTCGATATAACAAACTGCCTTGCATGCCCCGATCCGGTCAGAACGGCCGAGGAGATACGCAGCCGCGTAAAGCGCGAAACGGGACTCACCGTCAGTGTCGGCGTGTCGTGGAACAAGGTTTTCGCAAAGCTCGGCTCGGACTATAAAAAACCGGATGCCGTAACGGTCATTGACAGGGACAGGTACAGACAGATGGTGTGGGCGCTGCCTGCATCCGATATGCTGATGGTAGGGCGCAGCACTTGCCGCGAGCTCGGCAGGATGGGCATACAGACTATAGGCGAGCTTGCCCGCACCGATCCGGAGCTGCTTACCGCACGCTTCGGCAAAGGCGGTATAACGCTGTGGCGGTATGCCAACGGCATGGACGATTCCGCCGTGCGAAGGACCGGAGAGGAGGAGCCGCCGCAGTCTATCGGCAACAGTGTAACGCTGGCATACGACATTGAAAACGAGGACCAGGCGCGCAGAACGCTCATCATGCTTGCAGAAAGCGCGTCAGCGAGACTGCGCGCGCAGAAGCTTCGGTGTCGTACCGTCGAGGTGGCGCTCAGGTCTGAAAAGCTTCAATGGGAAAGCCACAGGGTACGCCTGCGCTATGCGACCGATATAACGAACGAGCTCGTGACGAGCGCACTCGGCATCATGCGGCAGTGCCACGATTTTTCTTCGCCCCTGCGCAGTCTCGGACTTCGCACACTTGAGCTCGTTCGTGCCGACGACGATGAGCAGATAGATATGTTCATAGATTATGTAAACCTGAATAAGCAGCGCGGCATAGATGCCGCTATTGATAAAATACGCGAAAAATACGGCGTCGGGATGATACGGCGCGCCTGCCTGCTTGGCGACGCGGCAGCGGAAAATCTCGCGTTTTGCTCCCTGCCGGATTGAAAGAGAAACGGCAAAGTGCTATAGTAGGAAAAAACACCGGAGGATGCAAAATGACGGAAAGATTATACTACATTGACAGCCATATGAAAGAATTTACCGCCGAGGTAACATCATGCACCGAAAACGGCGGAAGATACGAGGTGGTGCTCGACCGCACCGCGTTTTTTCCCGAGGGCGGCGGACAGCTCGGCGACAGCGGGTACATAGGCAATGAGCGCGTGTTCGACACGCACGAGGGAGCAAACGGAGAGGTCAGACATTATGTAAACCATCCGATCGAGGTCGGACGCACATATGACTGCCGCATAGACTGGGAGACCAGATTTCGCAGGATGCAAAATCACTCCGGCGAGCATATTGTGTCGGGGCTCGTGCATAAGAAATATGGGTACAGCAATGTCGGCTTCCACATGGGCAGCGATGTCGTTACGATAGATTTCGACGGCGAGCTTAGCTGGGAGCAGCTTTGCGATATAGAGCGGGAGGCAAACCGCACCGTTGCGGCAAACTTCAGGATAACCGCGACATTTCCGAATCCGGAGGAGCTCAAAAAGCTCGAATACCGCAGCAAAAAGGAGATCGCCGGACGGGTGCGCATAGTCGAGGTTGAAAACACCGACATCTGCGCCTGCTGCGCGCCCCATGTCTCGACAACGGCAGAGGTGGGCACCGTTCGCATCCTGACCTCCGAACGCCGGCGCAGGGGAGGCGAGGGCGTGCGCATAACCATGCTGTGCGGGCTCGACGCCTATGACAACGAGGTAGTTATCAGCCGCAACAATACGGAGATATCCACGCTGCTGTCGGCAAAGCGCAATGAAACGGCTCAGGCGGTGCGCCGTCTGCTCGACGAGAACGAAAAACTCAAGACGAGGTCAGCCGAGCTGTGCAGAGCCCTTGCCGAGCTGCGTGCGCAGGAGATAGAGCCGACCGACGGCAGCATCTGCCTTTTCGACAGCGTTCTGGACGAGCCGGCGCTCAGACAGCTCGTAAATGAAGCCGTGAAAAAATGCGGCGGCATAGCCGCTGTCTTTTCGGGAAGCGACGAAACGGGCTTCAGATACATCATCGGCAGCCGCACGGTTGATCTTCGCAAGGCCTCCAAAAGCATAAATGCAGCCATATCCGGAAGGGGCGGCGGAAGTCCGGAAATGATACAGGGTAGTTGTACAGCCTGTACAGAAACTATTAAGAAAATTTTGAGTAATTTCACATTTTAGACACAACATGCACAAATGTCTAACAATTAACGGGCGAAAAATGCACGAAATGTCGATTTTCACAGCAAAATGCAATTGACAATAATATGACACTTTGATAAAATACATAGGTACATGGAGGGTAGGATCCTACCCTTATAACGACACAGGCAAAATATTTTTTATGGGGGGTTATCCGTGAGAGACCTTAAGCATCTGATTTAC
>CAVHZB010000146.1:0-2433 GCA_963640555.1 Phascolarctobacterium succinatutens | reverse complement strand
CCTCGGTTGGAAAACCCCTCGCGAGGTTTTTGTTGCACTTGCTTGACTTTCTGCCCTGTCAGGCGCAAGCCTGACTGATGAGGTGGAAATATATCTCGGCGCAAGCCGATTCAATATTGTTACCGTGACAACACGGTCAGAAATCGAGATTTACGGCATATTTGGCGTTTTCCTCGATAAACGCCTTACGCGGCTCGACCTGCTCGCCCATGAGAATGGTGAATATCTCGTCCGCCTTCACCGCGTCCTCAAGACAGATGCGGCGCAGGGTGCGCGTTTCGGGATTCATGGTCGTTTCCCACAGCTCGTGCGGGTCCATCTCGCCGAGACCCTTGAACCGCGATATATCGACCTTTGCATTGGCGTTATCGCCCCTGAGCTCCGCCGATACGCGGTCGCGCTCCTCGTCGGAGAACGCAACGCGCGTGGTCTTGCCGCGGGTGAGCTTATAAAGCGGCGGCACCGCCGAGTAAACATAGCCCTGCTCTATGAGCGGACGCATGAAGCGGAAAAAGAATGTCAGCATAAGGGTGCGGATATGCGCACCGTCAACGTCGGCATCCGCCATGATGACTATCTTATGATATCTGAGCTTATTGACATCAAACTCATCGCCGATGCCTGCGCCGAGCGCGGTTATGACCGGCGCGAGCTTATCGTTGCCGTACACCTTATCGGCACGCGCCTTTTCGACATTGAGCATCTTGCCCCACAGCGGCAGGATGGCCTGGAAGCGCGAGTCGCGACCCTGAGTTGCCGAGCCGCCTGCCGAGTCGCCCTCGACGATATACAGCTCGGTGAGCGATGCGTCGCGCTCGTTGCAGTCGCGCAGCTTATCCGGCATCTGACCGGATTCCAATCCTGTTTTTCTGCGGACCGATTCCCTCGCCTTGCGTGCTGCTTCTCTTGCGCGGGAGGCTGTCATTGCCTTTTCGAGTATCGCCTTGCCGACGGCGGGGTTTTCCTCCAAAAACTGCTCAAGCTTATCGGACACTACATTGTCAACGAGCGTGCGCATTTCGGAGTTTCCGAGCTTTGCCTTGGTCTGACCCTCGAACTGCGGCTCGGTGAGCTTTACGGAAATTATCGCGGTCATGCCCTCGCGGCAGTCCTCGCCGGAGAGCTTATCGTCGTTTTTGAGTATACCGACCTTGGTGCCGTAGGCATTGAGTACTCGCGTAAGTGCCGTGCGGAAGCCGGTCTCGTGCATGCCGCCCTCCGGGGTATGGATGTTATTTGCAAACGAGACTATGACCTCGTTATAGCTGTCGTTATACTGAAGCGCTATCTCCGCCTCGGAGTCGGACCGTTCGCCCTTCATATAGATAACATCATTATGCAGCGGGGTCTTGTTATGGTTTATGAAAGAGACAAACTCACGGATGCCGCCGGCATAGCACATCTCGTCCTTCTGCTCCTTGCCCTCGCGCCTGTCCTCGGTGGAAATGTACAGACCGCCGTTTAAAAACGCCTGCTCGCGCATACGGGTATGCAGGGTGTCGTAATCATACACGGTGTCGTCGAACATCTCCGGGTCGGGCTTGAACCTCACGGTTGTACCGGTGCGGTCGGTCTCGCCGACTATTTTCATCTCCTGCGTGATATTGCCGCGGGAGAATTTCATCTCGTAGATCTTGCCGTTTTTATGGACATGCACGACGAGCCACTCGCTCATTGCGTTTACTACCGATGCGCCGACGCCGTGCAGACCGCCGGAGACCTTGTAGCCCCCGCCGCCGAACTTGCCGCCGGCATGGAGAACGGTGAAAACGACCTCGAGCGCGCTTTTGCCGGTCTGCTCCTGAATGTCAACGGGGATGCCGCGGCCGTTATCGCGCACGCAGATGACATCGCCGGGCTCTATTACGACCTCTATGTGGTCACAGTAGCCCGCCAGCGCTTCGTCTATGGAGTTATCGACTATCTCATACACAAGGTGGTGCAGACCCGACGACGAGGTCGAGCCGATGTACATGCCCGGACGCTTTCTTACAGCCTCCAGTCCCTCCAGCACCTGTATCTTTGATGCGTCATATTCCTGTGTTATTTTCTCATTGATATCCGACATTTTTTTAGTTACGCCTTTCTGCTGTACTTATACATTTATTGCAGGGTCCCGACCGGAAGGCTCCGGCAAGACCATAAAACTCCCGCCTTGTTTTACATTCTTCAATGCTTAGCAGACACGGTATCGCGGCAGCGGTGGAAGCCGCGGCGTTCCGCACTGTTTTTGTGCGTACCGTATTTGTTCATTCTTCATTGGCAGGCAAAAGCTTTTTCCGCAGTGCGTTACCGTGACAATGCAGTCAAGAAAATCGCCGTTATTCGTGGCGCATTGCCCGCCACGGCGAGTGGCTGGCTTCCCCTTGAGGGGAAGCTGGACAGATTATCATATGAAGTGCAACAGGTAAAAAAGTAAAGACAACATGGCTA
>CAVHZB010000145.1:0-2674 GCA_963640555.1 Phascolarctobacterium succinatutens | reverse complement strand
GTATAGTCATTCAATCGCGTTTTGTATCACTGGAATTATGTCGGCGCAAGGAATAAAAACAGTAAAGCAAAAAGCATCAGGGGCGTATACTCCTGATGCTTTCGTCATATGTGGGCTTTATATTCGGAGGTCAGGCCGCAAGCTCGTTGAAAATATGCATTACGACCTTTCCTATCTCGCTCTGATCCAGCCAGTCGCTCGTGCTCTGACCGATGTTTATTATCGCGCCGTGGTTGCCGATATTCTTTGTGAGGCTCTCTGCAAGCACAGCCCAGAATTTCTGACCGTCCTCGGTGCTGCTTTCGACGATGCTGAAAGCGTAGCCTATACGCTTTGCTATATCTCCGGTGCTGTAGTACTCGCCGAGCTTATCGTAGAAATCGCTGATGGCGCTGGTGAAGCTTATAAGCTCGTCACAGCTGAGCTCATCAAGGTTGAGCTTTGCCTCGCAGTCCTTGGGAACGACTCCGGCAACATCCCCGATACGCTCGATGCCCTCTGGCAGACCGACATACTCAAACAGCTGATTCAAAAGCTGGACATTGTTCTCCACGAGCGTTTCAAAGCTGTAATCCGAGTGCTCCGCTACGAACTTATTTATCATATTGACGCGGCCCTCGGACACCCCGTATTTTTCGCCGGCTGCCGCGGCATCGGCATTGTGGGTTATCACCTGGCTGAGTATCGAGAACGCATAATCCGCCGCTTCGCCAACACTTTCCACCGCCTCGACTGAGGTCTGCAATATCTCGGAGGCCAGATTTTCATCCGATGCCGAGACACTGACGAGTATCGAGTTTTTAAGCTCGGTCAGATACTGCGCTTCCTGCAGCTTCGTCACAATATCTGTGACAGCCTCTGAATAATCCCTGCCGCTGAGCTCAAGCCCCTCGAGCACCGCCTGCGACTCGTCATTGAGTCCATTTACCGCAACGACGACATTGCGGTCGTTCACCTCAATACAGATACTCGGATTAACATCGAGCATTATAACGCTGTTCTGAGCCATCGCCACCGTTTTCGTGCCGCCTGACAGCTCCATGGAGCCGGTGTCTACTTCAGCGCCGCTGTTTGTCATTACCACGGTGCCGAGGATGACCACCGCAAGACTTGCGGCAATGGATGCCGCGAGCCTGCGCGAGCCCGCAGCCCTCCGCGCCGAGCGCGGTGCCTCGGTCATTATCTCTTCAATATACTCTTCTTTGACCGATCCGATACATTGGAGGAGTTTTTCGCTTCTCAAAGAGATATTCCTTCTTTCATAAAATGTTTCCTCAGTCTGCCGCGCAGCCTGAAAAGCATTGTCGTTGTTTTTGAGACGGATATATTATACCTTGCGGCAACATCGGAGATGGGCTCCATCATCCAGTACCGCCGCATGAACACTCCGCGCTCGACCTGATTGAGAGTTGCCAGAAACGAGTTTATCGCATCGGTTATCTCTGCCGAGTCCTGCCTTCTTGCAAGCTCGTCGGCACCGGAAACGCACTCGGCAAGCTCGTCGAGCAGCACCGGCACCTCGCCGTTGCCGCGTTTGTCACTGTTTTTATGCCGGAGCTTATCGAGCGCGAGATTCCGCGTTATCTTGCCGACATACGCCGACAGCGACTCCGGCTCGTTCGGAGGTATGCTGCCCCAAACACGCATATACGCATCGTTCACGCATTCCTCGCTGTCCTCCGCATTTCCGAGAACATTGAAGGCTACCTTGTGACAATAGCGGCCATATTTAATATCTGTCTGTAATATGGCTTCTTCCGATCGCTCAAGAAAAAGCTCTACAATACGCCGATCGTCCAAAACTTTCTCCTAACTTCTAATAATAGAGACGGAATATATTATTAAGTATCACATTTTTTCGCTGAAAAGACAAGAACAATTTTTGCTTAGACCGGTTTAGATAAGAAAACAAACGGTTTTGAAACTTTTTGTTGTTGTCCGGACTATGCTGATATGCTATATTAGGTAGTATAATTTTTCTGCGGGTGCTTCCGCACCGCAATGAAAGAGGGAAATATTTTGAAAACAAGAGTTATTTCGGCAACGGTGCTCATAATACTTGTCGTTGCATGTTTTGCGCTCGGTCCCGTGACAAGAGCGCTGTTTCTGCTTGCAGCCACCGTTATGGCAATATGGGAGACCTGCCGCGCCATAGGGTGCAAGGATGTACACTGCGTACCGTGGCTCCTTTATATTTACGCCATAGGCACAGTGGCGGCAATATGGTTCAAGGCCGATGCGATCGTTTACGAGGCTTCGTTCTTTGCCGCCGTTTTTGCGGCAATGACCGCCGGCATCGTATCCAAAAAGGTTCGTGCTCCCGGTGCTCTTGCAACGCTGGGCGTTCTTGCCTATCCTGTGGTTCCGTTTATGATAGTATGCAAGCTTGCGCTTATGGACAGCAATGTATGGATCCCGGTTTTCTCTATTGCCTGTATCTCGACATGGGTGTGCGACAGCTTCGCGCTGTTCGGCGGAAAGCGCTTCGGCAAGCACAAGCTCGCGCCAGAGGTCAGCCCCAACAAGACCGTCGAGGGCAGCATATGCGGCGCAGTAAGCGCTGTTATTGCAGGTATTATCCTGTTTTTCGTGCTCAAGCAGTGGTATACTGTCAATTGCCTTGCCTGTGCGCTGACCGCCCTCATCTGCTCAAGCCTCGGGCAGGTCGGCGACC
>CAVHZB010000144.1:0-2702 GCA_963640555.1 Phascolarctobacterium succinatutens | reverse complement strand
GCATCGCTGTGTGGATGTTTGAAAACGGCAAGAGCAAGTGGGTCTGGATGCCGCTCATTCCCGGTGCGTTCTACGCCTTTGTTACCATCACCTACATAATGAATGCCGAGATAGGCTTCAACCTGCCATGGGATGTTGCCTACATCATCGGCACCGTCTGCGCAGTGGTCTACTTCATCGGCATCATCATCTACGGCAAGAACCGCGCCGCAAAAGTAAGGCTCGCGTAGAGCAAGCTTGAATTCCATATGAAAAAACCGCCCCGAGGGGCGGTTTTTTCGGTTTCATATCGGTTATTACTGCTTCTGAGCACTGCGGTCAAAGAGAGTTGCTATCATTGCGCGGCTGCAATCGTTTTCGGGTGCGAAGTGGGTATTGTCAACGCCCTCGGTTATGCCGTTGTTTTCCGCCCAAACTACCGCATCGGCGTACCATGCGTCGGAGGAAACATCCTCAAACGAGCTGCTGCCCTCGACCTCGGGCGAGCCCGCCTCACGGTATAGGAAGGTCACGACCTGTGCGCGGGTAAGCTTGGCATCGGGTGCAAAGTGCGTCGCGTCAACGCCCTCGGTTATGCCGTTTTCGACCGCCCACATGACGGCGTCGTAGTACCATGCGCCCTCCTTGACATCGACAAAGGGATTGACGGTGCCGCTGCCCACTGCCGGTGAGTTGGCTGCACGGTAGAGCATCATGACGAACTGCGCACGGGTGCACGCACCGTCGGGGACGAAGGTGGTGTCGGTCATGCCCTTGATGATGCCGTTTTCAAAGCACCGGATGACGGAGTTACCGTAGTAGGCGGTGTAATCGACATCGGTGAAGGGATTTGCGGGAACGGTGACCTTTTCGGTCTTGCCGCAGTAGATGCAGGTGTAGGTGATCTCGCCTGCGGAGTCCGCGGTAGGCTTTACGGTGAGCTTGCCCTCGTCGAGGGTGCACTCGCCGGTCTTGAGGTGGTTATACAGTGCAAGTGCGAGCTCGTGAGCTTCCTCTGCAAGCTTGGCGCTCTGCTCGGTGCAGTAGGCCTTTGCCTCCTCGGTGCTCATTCCGGCGAGCTTTGCAGCCATTTCAGCCTGCGTGTCGTAGCACTTCTGCTGCATGACGGCGAGGTTTGCCTTTACCATTGCCTGGTCCTCCTCACTGCACGCGGGGGAGGTCACATAGTTCGAGAGCATATCGTTTGTCCAGTAAACGCCGTCCTCCCAGCCTGTGGGATACACATTGTAGACGGTCTGACCGCGACGAGTGCCCTGATAGAAGTCCGAGCCGTCGGTCGGAGCCTCGCTGACGGATTTTACGCCGCCGATGCCGCCGACCTTATAGCCCTCGTAAACATCGGTGGTGAGAACCGGATAGTAGGGGATGGCTACGGAGTAGCCGGCGTGGTTGATGCCCTGCCATTCAACGATGGAGGTCGCGGTATCGCCCTCAGAGGAGATCTGGAAGATGTGCCACTCAAGGTTGCGGGAGGTGCCGATGCTGCCGATCTTGTAGAAATCAATGATGTCCTTGGTGCTGAGCTTGCCCTTGAGCTGAATGTTGCTGTAAACGGCGACTATATTGCCCTCGCTGTCCACATTGCTGATGGTTATATCATCGGCGGTGGTGGTGTCCTTGGCGTAGGTGCTCACGCCGCAGAGGTAGTTAAGACCGTCGTATACACGGCTGTTGAGTCCTTGGCTGCCGTAGGATGCGCGGAAGTCGATGGTGTTGTCCTCCTCGCTGCCGACATAGGTGCCGGCTGCCTTTGCAACGGCGATGACATCCTTGGATGCTATGACATTATCGGTGTCGTCGAGATCTACCAGACCGATGATGCCGACATTGGCGTTGAAAGCAACCGTCTTGGAGCTGAGCTTGATGGCGATATACTGGGTGCCGGTGTAGTTTTCCACATACCAGGTCTCGTTCTGATCGGAGATCTGGAGACCGGAGCCCTCGCTCACACCGTATTCATCGTAGAGGCTGCACAGCAGCTCAACGGCTTCCCTTGCGGTGGCGCATTCGCCGAGAAGAATGGTGTTCATGTCGCCCTCGCTCATGGCGACCTCTTCACCGCTGTACGGGTCCTTCAGAGGATCTGCTGCCTCGGCCTTGGAGTTTGCGTAGACCGAGTCCATAGCGGAAACGGAGAGCCCCTTCTCGTTGGTGCCGCCCTCCTCCATGGGAGTGTGCTCGTGCTCCTTATCACAGTTGGGGCACACACCGTCGAGATTGTCGTCGGACACGGCGGTGTACGCATAGCTGTCGTGAGTGAAGGTAAAGGAAATGTAGCAGCCGTTATAGGTGCTGCCTGCGGGGTGCTTACCGTGCTCGCTGACATAGGCTATCTTGTTGTAGCTGTTTGAGTAGTCCTCGCTTCGCGCCATATATGTATCGCCCGTGACGGTGTTGTCCGAGCCGACATAGAGCATCGTACACGCCGATGCGCTGCCCATCGTGACAACGACGGCGGTGATGACAGTCATGACGCAGACCATCAGCTTCTTCGTAAATGACATAGTGACCATCCTTTCGCGTGGAGCGGTTAAAGTGAATATTTGTGCTCCTGAATTGTAACAAGGTCATTATAATCAATGATTATTCATATGTCAATGAAAAATATGAATAAAAAACCGAACAAATTCGTGATAAAATGAATATAATTGCACTAATTGACGCCGGTGATACGATATACGGCGTATACCGTCAACCTGTCA
>CAVHZB010000143.1:0-2784 GCA_963640555.1 Phascolarctobacterium succinatutens | reverse complement strand
ATGTTTTACAGTCTGCCGTATCGGTCTGCTCCAGGGCGGCAGCGGCTAAAAGCCCGATAAGCGCGCTTGAGGGTATCCTGCTTGAAGCGGGCGAGCGGCTGAGAGTTACAGGCTATGACCTTAAAAAGGGTATATATACTAATATAGACGCAGATGTCACCGAGCCCGGCAGCATTGTTCTCGATGCAAAGCTGTTCGGTGAGATGGTCCGCAGAATGCCGGACGGACTGGTCACCATATTTTCTGATGCCGACAATAAGACCACCGTCAAGTGCGGCAAGACCGAGTTTTCGTTCATGGGCATCGACTCCGAGGAATACCCCGAGCTTCCGAGCGTTGACGGCAGGAAAAGCTACAAGATAAAGCAGGGCGTTCTGAAGAACATGATAAATCAGAGCATTTTTGCCGTAAGCGATAATGACAGCCGTCCGGTGTACACCGGCTCCATGTTCGAGGTGGAAAACGGTGTTCTTGCCATAATTTCCGTTGACGGCTACCGTCTTGCCATCCGCCGCGAGGCTATAGAGGGTCCCGAGGAGCACAACGAATTTATCGTGCCCGGCAGCGCACTTTCGGATATAGAGAGAATAAGTTCAAGCGACAGCGAGGAGGATATCGGCATTTTTGTCGGTGCCAATCATGTATCGTTCACCATCGGCAGCACCGTCGTTGTGTCCCGCCGGCTCGAGGGAGATTTTCTCAACTACCGCAAGGCGATGCCCGACACCTTCAAGCTGCACATAAAGGTCAATCGCGGCGAGCTGCTGCGCGTTATCGACCGCGTCGCGCTCATCATCGACGAAAAGACCAAAAATCCCGTGCGCATGACCTTCAATGAGAATTTCATTGACTGTCTGTGCAACACGCCCATCGGCAAGGCCGAAGATGTATGCTTCTCCGAGGGCGACGGCGGCGGAATGGAGATAGGCTTTAACGGCAGATACTTCATGGAGGCACTCAAGGCCGCTCCCGCAGACGAGGTGGATCTCTGCCTTAACAGCAACACCTCTCCCTGCATTATCGTTCCCTGCGACGGCAGCGATAAGTTTAAATATATGATCCTGCCCATAAGACTCCGCGCCTGATTTTTTCAATGCGGTTCTCCGCACCTGCGGATACGGTCATTGCGGTGTCCCGACCGGTGACTGCGGGCGAAAGCGTTTTTTATAGGAGTATAGAAAATGGAGATAAAAATCACAACCGAATTTATAAAGCTTGATGCGCTGCTGAAGTTTGCGTCCATGGTCGGCACCGGCGGCGAGGCAAAGTATGTTATAAACGAAGGTCTTGTCAAGGTAAACGGTGAGGTCTGCACCATGCGCGGCAAAAAGCTGCATGACGGCGACACCGTTGAGTTCGGCGGCGAGACCGTAAAGATCGTCGCATGAGGATAGACCGCATAGCCTTAAACGGCTTTCGCAATTACGATTTTGAGACCGCACAGCTCTCGCCCGGCACGAATGTCATTTACGGCGAAAACGCGCAGGGCAAAACAAATCTCCTGGAGGCGGTGTATATGCTCGCCGCCGGCAAAAGCTTCCGCACAAGGTTTGACAGAGAGCTCATCGGCTTCGGCTGCGACCGTGCGGAGATATTGGCGGACATAGTGAGCCACGACCGCGAGCAGACCGTGCGCATAGTGCTGCGTCAGGGCATAAGAAAGCAGATAACGGTAAACTCGGTAAAAAAAACCGCATCTGAGCTTGCCGGAACTCTCACGGCGGTGCTGTTTTGTCCGGATGATCTGAACCTCATAAAGGAGGGCGCGGCGGCGCGGCGGCGGCTTATGGATAACGCCATCAGTCAGATCCGCCCGAGATATGCCGAATATCTTTCACAGTTCAATAAATTCTACGAGAGCAAGACCCGCATTTTAAAGGACTGGCACGAAAAGCCATCGCTTTTGGATACTCTCGACGAATTTTCCGACGGGATGTGCCGCGCGTCGGCACAGCTTATACGGTATCGCGCATCGTTTGCCGCGCGCCTTGCCGAGGAAGCGGCGCCCATACACGGCGAGTTCTCCGGTGCGGGGGAAAGGCTCGGCATAGAGTATTCGACCGTTTCGACGGTCAAGGACCCGACCGCCTCGGCAAAGGAGATATTCTACGACCTTTGCGACCATATGGAGGCGCACAAGCGTGCGGAGCTCGATTCCGGTCAGTGTCTTTCCGGCGCGCACAAGGATGATCTCATTATAAGCATAAACGGCAAAAACGCGCGGTCGTTTGCAAGTCAGGGTCAGACCCGCACGGCGGCGCTTTCAATAAAGCTGGCAGAGCGGGAGATATATCTCGACGAAACGGGGGAATACCCAATTCTGCTTCTCGACGATGTACTCTCCGAGCTTGATACAAAGCGGCAGGAGTTTGTCTTGAACCGCATCGGCGGCGGGCAGACGCTCATAACCTGC
This sequence comes from Phascolarctobacterium succinatutens, assembly GCA_963640555.1. Lineage (GTDB taxonomy): Bacteria > Bacillota > Clostridia > Oscillospirales > Oscillospiraceae > F23-B02. The sequence goes on along the minus strand of CAVHZB010000143.1, from coordinate 371 downwards.
TGTGAGGATGAGGGCATATCGCGCCGCACCGGCGGCAAGGTGCTCCATGTTTCCGGCGGGAGGATAGGCTGATGTATCTCCATCTCGGCTCGGGCGCGGTAGTGCGCAGCGAGAGCATAGTCGGCGTTTTTGACCTTGATAATACCAGTCAGTCGCACTTAACGCGCAGATACCTTGCCGCGGCGGAAAAAAGCGGTCAGGTCATAAATGTCGCGGAGGATATTCCAAAGAGCTTTGTTGTGTGTCAGGATGATGCAGGAATGCGAGTGTACCTCAGCCAGATGTCAAGCCAGACGCTTCTCAGAAGGGCAAACGGCGGTACCTTAGGCGAGCTGACAGGCGGATGAATGAAGCTGTGCGGCTTGCGCCGA
>CAVHZB010000142.1:0-2814 GCA_963640555.1 Phascolarctobacterium succinatutens | reverse complement strand
ATATAGTTCACCCCATGCATGGCGCCGGCGTTATAGAAAGTGTTGTTACCAAGAAGATAAACGGTCAGCAGCGGGACTACTATGTCCTTAAACTGCCTGTTGGTGACATGGTCGTTATGGTCCCTGTTGCGGGGTGCGAGAATATCGGCGTCAGGTCAATAATCTCGAAAGGCGAGGCGGAAAATATTTTTAAATCGTTTAAGGATCTTGAGGTCTCAATGACCCAGAATTGGAATAAACGCTATCGTGAGAATATGGATAAGATAAAAAGCGGCAATCTCCTTGATGTTGCGTCGGTCGTTAAGGGGCTGATGCGCAGAGACAGCGAACGCGGCTTGTCCACCGGAGAGCGTAAAATGCTCCACTCGGCAAAGCAGATACTTATTTCGGAGCTCGTTATAGCTACCGAAATGGATTATGAAGGTGTTGAGCAGAGACTGTATGCATCATTGTAGGGCGGTGAAGTCATGTCGATCATTGATAATATAAACAAGCTTTTTAAGATAAAGTCCGGAAACGGACATTTCTGTTCGGCGGTCGTGCTCGCTGCCGGAAATTCGCAGCGAATGGGCAAGGATAAAATACTTATGCCCATAGGCGGAAAGCCGGTAATAGCACGCACGCTTATGGCGCTTGAGCGTTCCGACTGCATTGATGAGATAGTAGTCGTGACCAAGTATGAGAGCCTTCAGGAGATAGCAGATATATGCCATAACTATCGCATCAGCAAGGCCGGCAGGGTCGTGCTCGGCGGCAAAACAAGACTTGAGTCGTCTCTCATCGGCGTAAGCAATGTAAGCGAAAAGTCAACTATCATCGCAATTCACGACGGTGCAAGACCGTTCCTGAGCGATAATTTGATAAGCAGAGTAGTTCACGCGGCGCAGACGCATGGAGCCGCTGCTCCCGCCGTGGCTTCTACCGACACGGTCAGAATACTCAATTCAAAGGGCGCTGTCACCGAAACTCCGCAGCGCGAGCTTGTTGCACTTATGCAGACCCCGCAGGCTTTTATGGCGGAAATGATAAAGGTCTCGCTTGCAAAGGCACAGGAAAAGGGCATGAAGCTCACCGATGACTGCTCGGCGGTCGAGGCTCTCGGATACAAGGTCACCGTGGTTGCCGGCGAGGCTGATAATATAAAGCTCACAACGGCGCGGGATCTGTACATTGCCGAGGGAATACTTGCGGAAAGGAGCGGCAGGTAAATGCGAATTGGGCACGGTTACGATGTTCATAAGCTCGTTGAGGGGAGAGAACTCATTCTCGGCGGAATAAAGATACCGTATGATAAGGGACTTTTGGGTCACTCCGATGCCGATGTTCTTACTCATGCGCTTATGGATGCATTGCTCGGAGCTGCCGCGTTGGGCGATATCGGCGGAATGTTCCCCGACAACGACGATAAATATCTTAATGCAAACAGCATCGCTCTGCTCGGGAAAGTAGTGAAGGCACTCAAAAATAAAGGCTTCAGCATCTCAAATGCCGACTGTACCGTTATTGCGCAAATGCCCAAGCTGAAGCCGTATATCGGCGCAATGCGCGCAGTTTACGCCGAAACGCTCGGGATAGATATAAGCCGCGTCAGCATTAAAGCCACTACGGAGGAGCATCTCGGCTTCACCGGTCAGGGACTCGGCATTGCGGCGCACGCCGTCGTACTCATAAACTGAACATCTTGAAGACAGCCTCGAGGGGCTGTCTTTTGCTTTAACAGAAATATTTCGCGGCGCATAGAATATAGAAAAAATGAAGGGGATCACTATGCGCTATATATTTATGTGCCGGTCGCTGACCTATGCCCAGTCTGCGGCAAGAGCTCTTGAGAGAAATGCGATATCTGCCACAATAAAAAAAGCTCCTGCCGGACTGAGCGGCAGCGGATGCAGCTACAGCGTCAGTGTCTCTCGGCATAAAGCGGCGGCTGCGGCAGCTCTGCTGCGCAGGGAAGGGCTGATGCAGGGAAAGATATTCCTCCAGCACGATAACGGAGCGTACACGGAGGTGTTTATATGATATACCTTGACTCTGCCGCTACGAGCTTTTTGAAGCCTTCGTCGGTAAAAGCCGAGATGCTGAACGCCCTGAATACAATGTCGAGCCCTGGCAGAGGCGCATATCCGGCAGCCATGAATGCCGCGGAAAAGGTCTATGAGTGCCGTGAGCTTATTTGCAGGCTCATGAATTTTTCTCATCCGGAAAATGTAGTGTTTACCATGAACGCGACCCATGCGCTCAACATTGCCGTAAATACGCTCGCCAAGCCAGGCAGCAGGGTCGTGATATCGGGATATGAGCATAATTCCGTAACGCGCCCGCTGCATGAGATGGGTGCCGTTATTGATGTGGCGGCGGGAAAGCTCTTTGACGCGGAGGATGTGCTGCGTGCCTTTTCCGAGAAAATACCCAACGCCGACCTCGTCATATGCAATCATGTATCCAATGTTTTCGGCTTTGTGCAGCCGGTGGAGGAGATAGCCGGTCTGTGCAAAGAATACAATGTTCCTTTTATAATAGATGCATCCCAGTCTGCCGGTATAGAGAATATTGATGCCGAGCGCCTTGGTGCCGCATTTATCGCCATGCCGGGTCACAAGGGACTTATGGGCCCTCAGGGGACGGGGGTCCTGCTGTGTTCGGAGCGCCCCAAGCCGCTTATCAGCGGCGGAACCGGTTCAGAGAGCGTTTTGCAGTATATGCCGGAATATCTGCCGGATGCTGCCGAGGCGGGTACCCACAATGTTGTCGGAATAGCCGGATTGTGTGCCGGAGTTCGGTATGTCCTCAACATCGGAGCGGAGACAATAGGAC
>CAVHZB010000141.1:0-2825 GCA_963640555.1 Phascolarctobacterium succinatutens | reverse complement strand
ACTGTGCGGCATCGTCCTGCTGCTGACCAAGCGCAATAAAAAAGAGGAAAACTGATTTGTGATCAGATTGCCTGCCGGCAAAACCGGCAGGCACTTCTGGTATCTGGAGTTTGTATGAAACGAGCCGTAAGAAAGATACTGTTGCTTGTATGCGTCCTCGCGCTCACGTTCTCGGCGCTCAAGCTCTATTCGTATTGGAGCGAGAACCGCGAGAGCGAAAAGCTCAACGATGAGATAGCGGCAAGCTTCGTCGCCGAGGACGAGAGCAGCATGATACCGATAACCGTGGACTTTGAGCAGCTTAAGCAGGAGTGCGGCGATGTCGTCGGCTGGCTCTACTGCGAGGGCACGGTGATAAACTACCCCGTCGTGCAGGCCGAGGACAATAACTATTACCTCCGCCGCATGCTCGACGGCAGCTATAACGCCAACGGCACGCTGTTCATGGACTGCAAAAATGACCCGAACATGGGCAGCCTGAACACCATAATTTACGGGCACCATATGCGCTCCGGCGCTATGTTCGCGGTGCTCGATAAGTTCTCCGGGCAGGAGTTTTATGAGGAGCATCCGGTGCTGTGGTTTCTCACCGAGCAGCGGGCGTACCGCCTCGATGTGATAGCGACCTTTGTAACGCCGTCGGATTCGGAGAGCTACAAGGTGTTTGACACGCCGGAGGAGCTTGCGGCGTATCTCCCGCAGGCGCTGAGCAAGTCGAAGCTCAGCACCAATGCCGATACGGAGAATGTGACGCAGATAATGACGCTTTCCACCTGCGCGTATGAGTACGAAAAGGCGCGCACCGTGGTGATCGCCTCCGTAACACCGGTAGAATATGAAAACGGAGCAGTCGGCTGACTGCCCCGTTTTCTTTCTGCCTATATTACTCCACCGAGACGATTTTTCGCACGGTATCCGGAGCAAGCTTCACCACTTTGCGGTCGTATGTGATAAGACCGTTGACCTCCTGCTCCACATCGGTGAGCTGAGTGTACACCGCGGCGGCGAGCCCCTGCCCGTAGGCGGGCTTTATCTGCTCGGAGTAGAGCTTTTCGAGCTCTCTTTGCAGCTCCTTTTCGGAGCGGAGCTTTTTATAGCCGAAGTTGTCGCTGCCGAAGCTGTGACCCTTGCAGCGGTAGTTATACCCGCCGAACTCGCTGAGCAGCACGGCTCTGCCGAGCTTATCGGGCTTGAAAACATATTTTTTAAAATAAACATGCAGACTTTGAGTCTGACCTATCTTCTGATCGTGCCAGCCCGAAGCGTGGTCGACGGTGCGGGTCGGATCCATTCCGGCGAGCTTTTCGGCGATGCGCGCTGCGTCGAACTGCCCCCAGCCCTCGTTGAACGGTACCCACATCGCAATACAGGGGCAGTTATACAGAAGGCCGACCATCTCGTTGAGCTCAGTCTCGTACTCGACCCTGCCCTCAAGGTCCTCACGCGCAAACAGCTTGTACTTTTTGTCGTTCAGGTGGATGCCGGTGACAAGGGGAGCGGAGATCACTGCGGGCTTATAGCTCCCACCGCCGTTTGTCATATCCTGCCACACGAGCATACCGAGACGGTCACAGTGATAGTACCATCTCAGCGGCTCGACCTTGATGTGCTTTCTGAGCATATTGAAGCCCATGTCCTTGGCGGTCTGAATGTCGAAAACGAGAGCCTCGTCGGACGGTGCGGTGTACATTCCGTCGGACCAGTAGCCCTGATCGAGCAGACCGTTGTGAAAATACGGTCTGCCGTTTAGGAACAGGCGCTTCACACCCCTTGAGTCGGTCTCAACGGAGAATTTGCGCATGGCAAAATAGCTCTCGACCCTATCCTCGCCGCACACGACGGAAAAGTCGTACAGCTTTGGGTTTTCCGGCGACCACGGCTCAAAATCGGGCACCGGTATCGTTGCGGGGAGCTGATACCGCTGACCGCCGAATATCGCATATGCGCGGCTGTCGCCGACGATATCGGCGTTTATGCGCACGCTGGCACCGTCGTAATCCGGCGTTATGCGCAGCGACCTTATGCAGTCCTTGGGCACGCATTCGGCCCATACGCTCTGCCATATCCCGCTCTGCGGCGTGTACCATATGCCGCCGTGCTTCATCCTCTGCTTACCGCGGGAGTGATACGAGGTGTCGGATACATCGCGCACGCTCAGCGACAGCTCGTTTATCTCCTTTGAAAGAAAACCCGTCGCGTCAAACTCAAAGGGGAGGTAGCCGCCCTTATGACGGTATGCACGCAGCCCGTTTATGTACACTGTGCAGCTCTGGTCAACGGCTCCGAAATGCAGAATGACCCTGCCGCTCATATCGTCGGGACGGACCCAGTCGCGCCGGTACCAAAGGTACTCGTCCGGCAGGAGAGCTCTGCCTACGCCGGACAGCTCACATTCCGGGGAAAAGGGAACGAGTATTTTGCCGTCCCATTTCTCCGGCTGCCTCGCTCCGGCTGCCGTGAAGGCGTAATCCCACTGTCCGTTCAGGTTTATAAACGACGGTCTGCGCATCTGCGGGCGCGGATATTCGGGAAGAATATTGTCCTTGTCGAGCTTCTCGCCCCATGGTGTAAGCATATCGGTTCCTCCTCAAACACTTATTAATATATGTATACTATACAGCATAAACGCCGTTTTGATAAGCCCTATTTTTAACAAAGTGCCAATGCACGGCGAAAATTGATAATTAAACCACAAGAAGCAAATATTGCGTTAAAATATGTGCAATTGTTAATCATTTGTCATGAAATAGTGCCAAAAACCACAAAAAATCACGCAAAATCGAGTCATTGATTGTAGACACAAAACATAGTTTATGCTATATTAA
>CAVHZB010000140.1:0-2826 GCA_963640555.1 Phascolarctobacterium succinatutens | reverse complement strand
ACAAAATCTTTATTTTGCTTAATTTTTAGTCAGTTTGACAATAGACAGAACTTGTGCCTCCCTGATATAATTATTAAAGATATTAAAAGATACCGGAGTGTGCATATGGATTACAGAACCGAAGCGCCCGAAATTGTAAAAGGCTTCTTGATATACCACGAGACCATCAAGGGACATTCACCGAAAACCGTCGAAGAATACTATCTCGACCTTAGGACATTTTTCAGATACATGAAAATATCGCGCGGACTCGTTCCGCGTAATACAGAGTTCGAGGAAATAAGCATCAGGGATATTGATATTGATTTTGTAAAATCAATATCCGTTTCGGATGCTTATGAGTACCTTGCATTTCTCTCGCGTGACAGAGTCAAGAATCAGAGGAGCCGCAACACTGAGTATGGTACTACAGCATCTACGCGTGCGCGCAAGGTTTCAACACTGCGCAGCTTTTATAAGTACCTTACCGTAAAGGCAAAGCTCATTGATGTCAATCCCCTTCAGGATCTCGATGTTCCCAAAATTCCGAACAAGCTCCCCCGCTATTTGACATTGCCTGAAGCCGAGACCCTCCTCTCCTCCGTTGACGGGAAAAATAAAGAGCGTGACTATTGCATACTTTGCATTTTTCTTAACTGTGGTTTGCGTATATCCGAAATTGTCGGACTCAATCTTAACGATATCCGAGCGGATCACATCAGGGTCTTCGGAAAAGGCAGCAAGGAAAGAATAGTTTATATAAATGATGCGTGTGCCGATGCTATAAACGGATACTTGAATGTTAGGTGCTCTATTGCGGCGATCGACCGAAATGCGCTCTTTTTATCCAATCGCCGTACGAGAATGAGCCGTGAGGCGGTTCATAGTATGGTGAAAAACTCGCTCAGGAGAGCCGGACTTGATGCCGAAAAATATTCCTCCCACAAGCTGAGGCATACTGCAGCAACGCTTATGCTTCAAAACGGTGTCGATGTGCGTACATTGCAGGAGCTGCTTGGTCATGAAAATCTAAATACGACGCAGATATATACCCACATTGATAACACGGAACTGCGCATTGCGGCAGATGCAAATCCCCTCGCTCATTTCGAGCCTGATAATAATGACTGACAGCTTCAATGCTTATTTGGCATTTATTCATAATATTACCCCCTTTGCAAGAGAAAAAATCTGCAAAGGGGGTATTTCAGTCTGTATCCGTTTTTAACTGTCAGATATGGCCGTCATTTAGCCTTTAAAACTCTTATTGCATCTGCTCTTCATGCGGATCCGTTGGCAATCTTACTATGTTCAATACTCCAGCCATTGACGCGGCAAAGTCTACGAGAACTATAAACCAGAGTGTCGCGCTGCCGGTAAGGGCAAGAACTATGAGCACAAGCTTTATAAATGCGGTGAATATCAGATTTTCGATCGAAAGCTGCCTGACCCGCTGGGCTGCCGTTAATGCTACAGGCAGCCCGAACAGACCAACATTGCTCATAACTATGTCGGCATTACCGAACGATGTACCGACTTTGGCATCAATATCAGCTGCGGTATGATATTCAAGATTATCAGCGCTTATATACATCAGGGTTTTGCCCTGTTCAAGCTGATCCTTGTATTTCTGAATGATAGAGGCCTTCTCACTGAAATCACATTCGCAGTGAAGCTCATCAATATTCAGGCTTTTTGCAAGTTTTTCGCTTATTTCACTGCCATCCTCCGTCAAAAGAACACACTTGATATCTCCGAGCGCGTGCAAGTCGGAAACGGTGCTTTCGGCATATGGATTTATATTCTCCTTGAGCAGCATGCTGCCGACATATACACCCGAAATTGAAAGATACAAAACATAACCGTCGCGTCGCTCAGTCTCAGGAATTTCTATATTGCGAGCTTCAAACAGCTCCTGCGTTCCAAGCAATACAGCCCTTCCACTCAACGATATTTCCATTCCGCAGCCCGGAATGTCCCTAAAATCGGTTATGTACGACTGCACAATGTCTCCGCTGTAAGCGCTCACAATAGGTGCCGCAAAGCGCTGCTGCGACCTGTATGCGGTATATGCGGCAAGCTTCAGGAAGTCCTCACTGCCAAGCACCGGAGAGTTGAGCGATACGAGCTTGGGGGTACCGTCCGTAAACACATCGGTTTTGTCAAATATAGCAACGGCAAGATCCCGTGTGTCGTTGAGCACCTCGGAACGCTTCATAAAAACGCCGTATTCCGCGCAGCGGCTGAGACCGGCGAGCGAACAGACTGGCAGAGATGCCAGCGCAACGGTAGGCACAGATGCAGCAATAAGCATACTTGCCCGCCTTATACTCATCACATAAGTCATATTTGTCAGCATAGGTACAAAAACCGCAAACAGAATACCGACTATGAACGCCGCTTTTGAAAACAGGTCAAAATACGGTAAGAACATTGACATTATCGGATTTTCGGCGGCCGCGGGGCTATTCAATATGCTGCGCAGCTTTAAATAACCGTCGGTATCATCCGAGCACACGGCATTCAAAAAGCCGAGACGAGTTCTCTTGATGGCATAATTCAAAGCGGCGCTGCACACCTGATAAACGGCAAGCATAATAACCGTTTCTTTGTAGCATCCGATGCACAGACACGCGATAACGCAAATAAGAATGAGGCACTGAGCGTTGAGGTAATCCCTCTTTCTTATGATCCTGTCTGCCGCCGAAAGAGCAATGTCGAATCCGCTTACTACTATTGCCGCAGCAATGAGCAGCACCGATATAAGCTGCGATGAGCTCACTGAGAGAGTCAGAATGAGCAGCAGTACAGACACCGCAGCCCTGACTAAGGTGACAATATCAGGCA
>CAVHZB010000139.1:0-2848 GCA_963640555.1 Phascolarctobacterium succinatutens | reverse complement strand
CTCTGTGATGGTAGCGGGCAGGGCCGGAGACCAACCAGTGAAGGTATAGCCGGTCTTTTCCGGATTGGCAATACTCACCGGTGTGCCGTATTTTGCATACATAGGCTCGGCACCGTAGCCTCCATCAAGGTCAAGGTTCAGGAGATAGTAATTGCGGTCGTAGTATATCTCGACCACGGTGCTTCCGTCGGCTGCGATCTTAGTCGTTGTATCATAGAGCAGTGCGGTGAAGCCCTCGTATGTTTTCGCAAGACTGCTGCCGACAGGACTGTCAGTGTAGCCCTGTCTGGTTTCGGTAGCGGCAAGCGTATATTTATCGTTCTCAATATTCTGCTGATAGTGCTTTACCGTATACTCGACCAAAGCGGGCTGATATGTAACGGTATAGGTCGTGTTACGGTCGGCACCGATGACATTGACATCAATGGTCGCTTCGTTGGGCGTATAGCCGACGACGGTGGGACTGGTGACGGTCTGGCTGTAGCTGCTTCCTGCCGCGACCGTTGCAGTCCAAGGGTTAGCTGCCTGTTCACCGTCAACAAAAACATAGTTAATGATGATGCTGTAGGTGTCCTGCTCACTCGCAGCTGCGACGGCGTACTGCGCGGCGGCGGCGCGTGCCGGAGCTGCGGCGGCGTACTGCGCGGTCTGCGCGGCGGGTGCGGAGGAGTCCACGGAGACCTCCAGCGTGCGGGTGGTATACTCGCTGTCGTCCTCGGTGACAACGCAGCGCACCTGCGCGGTGCCCTCGTCGGACAGCATGTTCTTTACCATGGCATAGGAAAGCCGGATGCTTTCGCCGGTCTGACCGTAGACATTGAACCATGTCTCGCCGTCGGGCGAGAGCTGCCAACGGTAGCCAAGCTCGCTTTCGCTTTCATAAGCGGCGGTGATCTCAACGCGCTCGCTCTGCGGTATCGCAATTTCGGAGACCGCCTCGCCGCTTTCGTCGACAAGCTTTATGTCGGGCGGCGCAAAAATGCCCACGCCCATGCAGGTCACGAGCATGACGGCGCAAAGGAGCAGCGCAATTACTCTTTTCTTCATGCTTCGGCTCCTCCTTCGTCGGTAGTTTCGGGCCAGCCGAGCGCCTCGAACGCGGTCGCGCCGTTGTTGGCGGTCTGGGTGGCTTGGGCAAGAACGCGCACCGTTGCCTCCGAGCCCTGATAGAGGTTGCCCATGCTGTGCGCAAAGGTGACCGTTGTGAACAGCGGCTCGGTCGTCTCGCCGGCGGCGAGCGGCGCGTTGTAATAATAATAGCCATCGCGCTCGGTCCAATGCTCGGTGTCGAGGTCGAGCTTTATCAGGTCGAGGTCCACCTCGCCCTCAAGCCCCGCGGCAAGCGCGATCGCCTTGTCAACGCTGATGCGCACCCACGCCGCGCCGCTGCCGGTGTTCTCCACCGTTACTATCTTCGACACGGCGCTGCCCGGCATTACGCTCTGACCGTTCTCAAACGGCACGGGCTCGGCACCCGGCTCCTTGATCGCCGTCTCATGCAGCTTTATCTCCACACTGCCGGAGGTGATGACATTCGTCGCCGTGTCCTCCGCGGTGAAGTATGCCGCCGTGCCCAGTGAGAGCACCGCCAGCAGCGCTGTTATGAGCGAGATCACCGTTACTCTTTTCTTCATTTATCTTCCTCCTTTTAGAGGCGCATTCTATGCTAAAGCTGCTCCGCGGAGCGGCTGTTGCGCACTTTCTATACTATATAATATATATGCGATATTGTGTCGGCTATCGCCCTTGCCTTCCCCTTGAGGGGAAGACCAAGGAAGCATCAGCGGGATGCGGGAGCGCTCCGGTTTTGCCGGCAGTCTCCGGTCGAGCTACCAGAGATAAATGTATCCGCAGGTGCGGAGGTTCGCCTCCGAAAAAACGGATGAGGTGTAATCATATCTCGCCGCAGGCAACAATTTTGTGTCGGCTATCGCCGAGGATATATTCCCACCTCATCAGTCAGGCTTGCGCCTGACAGCTTCCCCTCAAGGGGAAGCCTTTTTCAATTCACACAGGTGAACACTGCGGATGAGCTCCGCAGCATTCACCTATGCCCTGCGGCATATGCCGCAGGGTTATAGGTTGGTTTTTTTGTTATTGTGCGATGGGGAGATTACTCATCAAATGCTGCCCATGCAGCTTCAGGAGTGGCAAAGCCCTCTGCCTGAATTGCGTCAGCCTCAACGAGGACATTGTATCTACCGTCTTTGGATATGTCACCGCTCTCGATGAGATTAGTTATCATTTCGTTGGTAACATTGTCATCCATGTGGATGGTTCCCCATACATTCCAGTAGGTCATCTCACCGGCTGCGAGAGTTGCAGTGCGGGTAAAGGTGTAGACATTGTACTTAATGCCATTGCGCACGACGTTGCCGGAGTTGTCATATTCCATTGTGAACTCTTTGTTCTCAATGCAGGTGATGGTGTACTTGCTGCTGTTGAGGATATAGGTGTCGAGTGCTGTGGGGATCATAACGCGGATGCGGATCCATGCAGCATTGGCGCCGGTGTTAACGACATAGGGCATCTTGTGGTAGCTCTGTCCCGGAGCGAGCTTAACATTGTTGCACTTGTAACTTTCTGCGTCTGCCTTGATCTGGTCGTCGGTGTAGAAGGTGTCGCCAGCCTTGTACTTGCTATTGTTGTTGGTGCCTTTCATTTCAACATTGGACCACAGCTCGGAGTCGGAGGTAGCGCCATTTGCAACGCCTGCGTTCTCACGATGCAGATTGGACTCGATGAGGTCGATCTTAACATTGCCGACGGTGAAGGTATTGGTGGCTTTCTTGCTGTCAGTGAAGTAAGCGAAAGATCCAGCTGCTATAACTGCGACGAGCGCAATTAC
>CAVHZB010000138.1:0-2988 GCA_963640555.1 Phascolarctobacterium succinatutens | reverse complement strand
GTGCGGCGTGGGAGATGCCGCACCCAAAGCCTCCGCTTTTTTTGAGAAAAAACCGGTGGCAACACTGATGAAATTATACTATATCGTACTTCTTGAGCAGGTCTGCGACGACATTGTTCGTAAGAGGCTCCTTGAGCAGTCCGAGGATGGGCATGATGGTCGGCAGCAGGAACTCAGCCGGCTTCTTGCCGTCGAGGAGCTTGCTCGTTGCGTACAGCAGGTCGCGTACATCGTAAACGGAGCCCCAGACCTCGGGAACACCGCGGTCAACATTGCACAGCGTGTAGACTGCTTCCATGCCGGTACGGATGGAGTACTCGGTGGTGAAAACGGTGTCGCGCGGGGTGTCGGCAAACTGACCGACGAACGCGAGGTTTACGGAGCCGTCGGGAACTACCTTGGGACGGTCGCCCTCTGCTCTGGGCATGAAGAAGGTGGTTACATAAGGCATCATGCACGGAGTGGTATTGCACTCGTTGGCGGCAAGATCCATGATCTGATCCTCGGGGATACCGATGTGGTACAGCCACTCTGCGGCAAGCTCGATGCCGGTGCACTGGTACATGGGCTTTTTGATGAAGTCGCCTTCGTCGTCCCAGCAGTTAAGACCGTAGACCCAGATCAGGCAGTGGTCGGCGGGCTGCTCCTGGAACTGACCCTGACGGTTGATGGTCCAGCTCACGAGCCAGCTCGAGTCGCGGCAGGTCACGATGCCGCCGGTGACGACCTTGCCGGACAGAGGATCGCGCTTGCAGATCTTCCGGATAGCGTCGAGGATCTGCTTGTTTGCGGTATCGACGGTCCATGACTCCCATGAGGTCTCCTTGATGCCGGCAAAGAACTTCTCGGGACGGCCGAATGCCGGATCCTGAGCCGCGATCTTCTTCCACATCTCGATGGAGGGACCCTCGCCGTTTTTAACGGTGACGACGGGAGCATGAGTGTTGTCGCCGTATGCCGAGGCGTCGCCCTGGCAGCCGTTGGTGCAGATAACGAGATCGTTCTCGGTGAGATCGATGACCTTCTCAACGCCGCCCTGAGTGTACTCTATCTTCTTTGCGACCTTCTTCTCGGGAGTGCAGTCGCAGACGATGTTGGTAACGGTCGTATCATAGAGGATCCTGCCGCCGTGATCGGTTATGTACTTGCACATGGGCAGGATCATTGACTCATACTGATTGTAACGGGTAAAGCGCAGTGCGCTCAGATCGGGCAGACCGTCGATGTGATGGATGTAGCGCTGCAGATACAGCTTCATCTCGAGTGCGGAGTGCCACTTTTCAAATGCGAACATCGTCTGCCAGTAGGTCCAGAAGTTCGTTGCGTAGAACTCGTCGTCGAATACATCGTCGATCTTCTTGTCCTCGAGGGACTTGTTGGTGGACATGAACAGCTTGAGGAGCTGAGTTGCGGCGCCGGGGGTAAGACCGTACTTTCTGTCGGTGTGCGCATCCTGCCCCTGCTTTTCGGTGACGCGGCACAGGGAGAAGTTCGGGTCTTCCTTGTTCAGATGATAGTACTCGGAGAAAACGGTCTCGCCGGGATTTACGATGGAGGGGATGGATTTGAACAGATCCCACATACACTCGAAGTGGTTATCCATCTCACGGCCGCCGCGCATTATGAAGCCCTTGGTCGCATCATAAATGCCGTCGCAGGAGCCGCCTGCCAGAGGCAGATGCTCAAACAGGGTGATGTGCTCGCCCGGCATCTGAGCGTCGCGGATGAGGAAGCAGGCCGCCGCAAGACCTGCAAGGCCGGTGCCTACTATGTAGGCGGATTTTTCGTCGATACCTTCGGGCTTTTTCGGGGTGGCAAAGGCTTCATAGTTACCGCTGCTGTAATACATTGTGGTTCCTCCTGAATATATATTTTTTGTCTGCACATGGTGCAGTAAGGTACAGGATCCTCAGCGCTTTTCGACGACTCTTATCGGGCAGGCAAGATAGCACGCTCCGCAATGAACGCACCTTTCCTGCTCGATTCTGAGCGGTTTTCTGCCCGCGTCGATGCAGTTTTCGGGGCACCTTGAACGGCACCCGCCGCAGCCGACGCATCTTCCGCTGATAAAATAGGTTTCCACAGTGTTGTCCTTCCGGTATCTTCCTCTTTTTATGTACTGCGGCGGCAGCTCCCACAGCCGCCGCAGTGAAGAGGGGGAATATAAGAAACTGAGTTATCTCAGCATCCTGCTATGTCTCTGAGTCCCTTTCTGTCAAGAATATATATCTTTCCGCGTCCCGTGCGGATAAGCCCCGCATCGCGCATATGGTCCAATTCCCTGCTCACGACTACCCGCGTCGTCCCAAGGTTATTAGCTATCTCCTCGTGGGTTATCTCTATGACCTCGGAGCAGTCCATGACAAGCTCGCGCGCGATGCAGTTCCGTATGCTGTTGAAAACGCAATAGGATATGTTGTTGAGTATCGCCTGCGCGGTCTTTGCGCAGGTCTCATACACAAACTTTGCAAAAAGCGGCTCCTCGTATGCCACCGGCGCCATATCCGAGCGTTGGAGATAGGCAAGCGATGTTGCGCTCATTGCCTGAAGCGAGGGTACCACATCGCTGCTTTTGGCGTTATCGACGGTCATTATGCTGAACGCGTCGCCCTCGTACAGGTGAAACAGCGTCATTTCCCTGCCGTTATCCGAAGCAAGGTACACCCTCACCTCGCCGCCGAGTACAAATATGATACCGTCCTTTTTCACGGTTTTGAATATCACATTTTCTCCGCGCCTGTAGCTGCGGAAGATCGTATTGTCCGAAAGGCTGTGCCTGTGCTTTTCGCTGAGCCTATCCCAGAACGAAACGCACTCGGATATATCATGCCTCATATTTATCACTCCACCAAATATTTTTCTCCCACCGGTGCATATGTTACAACCTCTAACATATGCTCCGAAAAAATTTGTGCGGAAGCGTCACCTGAATTTGTCTGAATATTATCAAATTCACGAGACATTTCCGCACCTTTTGTTACTTAACTC
>CAVHZB010000137.1:0-3039 GCA_963640555.1 Phascolarctobacterium succinatutens | reverse complement strand
TTATAATACCGAAGGGTTCACATTACAAGAATTAAAATATCACTTATTTTATAGGATACGATGATCATGCCACAAATAAACCCGCCAAAATACATACGCCAGATATTGTTTGGTCTGCAGGCAAGAGGGCATCTTGCTTATCTTGTCGGCGGCTGCGTGCGCGATGTTATAATGAACATTGCGCCGAACGACTGGGATATCTGCACGAGCGCTCTTCCCGAGGAGGTGCTTGAGCTGTTCCCCGGCTCTCTCCCGACGGGTCTGAAGCACGGGACCGTGACCGTAGTCATCGGCAACAAGACCGCCGAGGTAACGACCTTCCGCACGGAGGGCGATTATCGGGATCACCGCAGGCCTGACTCGGTCACCTTCGTTTCCGACCTCATAACCGATCTCAGCCGCCGTGATTTCACGATGAATGCCATTGCACTCTCTGCCGACGGTATGATAGCCGACCCGTTTGACGGTGTCGGCGATATTGAAAGGCGCACCATCCGCTGCGTAGGCGAGCCCAAAATGAGGTTTACAGAGGATGCTCTGCGTATGTTCCGCGCACTGCGGTTTTCCGCGCGGCTGGGCTTTACGATCGAATACGCCACCATGCAGGCCATAGAGCAGTGCGCGCCGTTTGCATCCCAGCTCGCTCCGGAGCGGGTTCGGGACGAGATAGAAAAAATACTGCTGACAACGCGCCCCGAGACCATGAGCGCCGCCATAAGCTTCGGGCTCATGAAGCGATACATACCGGGTGCAGGCTGGAAAACTCCGAATTTTGCGGACATTGCGACTATGCCGCGAAAAAGTCTGCCGCGCTGGGTCGCATTCAGTATCATGCTCCGCAAGTACGGATATATTCCGTCAGCGCGGGATTTTTTGACGCAGCTCAGGCTCGACGGCAGGACCATCCGCTGCTGCACCGATGCCGAAACGCTTCTGAGTACGGAACCGCCGACCGACAGCCTCGGCTGGAAAAGGTTTTTGAACCGCTACGGCGTGGACACCGTGACCTGCGCGGTTCAGGCATATTCCGTTATCATGGGCATCGACCTCGAAAAGGATCTGAAGGCGGTTTTGAGAAGCGGCGAATGCTTCTCCCTGAAGCACCTTGCCGTTACCGGAGACGATCTGCTCGCTATAGGGCTCAAGGGGCATGAGCTCGGCGAGATGCTGAAGTTTTTGCTCGATTATGTAATGGAATACCCCGACAACAACAAACGCGAGATCCTTTTGGAGCTTGCAAAGGACTCGGAGGAGAGCTGATGAATAAAGCAATGAATGAGCTCAATGCTCTTTGCGCGGGCTGTCTTGACTGCCGGCTCGGCGAGACGCGCACGAAGCTCGTTTTCGGCGACGGCAATGCCGCCTCCCCCGTTATGCTCATCGGAGAGGGACCCGGAGAACAGGAGGATCTTCAAGGCATTCCGTTTGTCGGCAGAGCCGGTCAGCTTCTGGACGATATGCTGAAGATGATAGACCTCGACAGAAGCAAGGTATATATCGCAAACACCGTAAAATGCCGTCCTCCCAAAAACCGCGACCCTCTTCCGGAGGAAAAGGCGGCCTGCGAAAAATGGCTCAGGCGGCAGATCGAGATAGTCGATCCCCGCATCGTCATATGCTTAGGCAGGATAGCAGCCGTTTCGATAATAGACGAGGGCTTCCGCATAACCCGCCAGCACGGGCAGTGGTTTGATGCCGGCGGCAGGCGCTGCTGCGCGATATACCATCCGTCGGCGCTGCTGCGCGATCCCGCAAAGCGTCCTGAAACCTTCACCGATCTGCGCGGGATAAGAAGCGAGATACGCAGGCTGTGTCCGGAGGTGTACGGATGATATGTCATATCCGCGAGTATCGCAGTGACGATATAGGTTCGCTGTGCTCGCTCTGGTCAAATGTTTTCGGTGATCCCGTGCGGCTCACTGAACGGTTCTTCGAGCTGCTGCCGTCGATGGGCACCGGCTTTGCCGCGGAGCTCGACGGAGAGGTGTTCGGCGCGGCATATGTGCTGGACGCGTTTTTGCACCTGCCGAACGGAGCATCAAAAAAGGTCGCCTATATATACGCCGTTGGTGTTGACGAGCCGTATCGCGGGCATGGCATAGGCATGGAGCTGACAAAGGCTTGTATGCGCAGGGCCTGGGAGGACTCGACGGATATTTGCTGCACCCTGCCAGCCGAGGGCTCTCTGTATGGATGGTATGAAAAAAAGTGCGGCTTCAAGACCGCGACATTCTGCTGCTATGAGACCGTCGCCGCGGGTCAGTCCGTTGACGGCATACGCCGGATGCATGCTGATGAATACGGATTTCTGCGGGACGACCTGCTCAAGGGCCGCGCGCATATAAGCTTCTACTACGGTTATCTGCTGTTTCAGGAGGCGCTGCTCGACGAATACGGCGGAGGATTTTTCGAGTATAAAGGCGGCATAGCCTGCGGATACATAGAAAATAATGTACTGTATATCAAGGAAGCGATCAGCGACGCGCCGGAGTTTGTTCCCGCATTGTGTACACTGCTCGATGCAGAACGCGCCGTCATCCGCCGTGCCGGCGCTGCCGGTGAGCCGTATGTTGCAGCCTACGACGGAGATCCCCTGCCTCCGGACACCGTATGGGATCTTACCCTGGATTGAAGGACGAGCAGCGTCAGGCTCAGAGCATATAATTTCCATGCGGCAATAGAATAAGCAAGATCTCGGCAATACGGCAGCTCTTTTCGTATCACCGGGATTTTTTGCCGGGAGTTTCCGCCTGCGCCCGGTATCTCCGAATATACCGAAGCCGCCGTTCAGTCTCCCGTCTGCATTTTTGTCGGCAACCGCGCATGTTTTTGCGCAATTGTTAGTTAAAATATAATCATGTTTCGCCAAAAAGCCTTGATTTTACTGCATTTTTTATACTTTAAGCAAATTTCGTATGTTGACAATCATACGCAATTGAATTAGAATGAATCCCGTTACAATCATGGCTTAAACAAAATATTAATAATGATAAGAGGTAATAAGATGTTTAAAGTCGTACAAAAAAGATTTCTGAACGA
>CAVHZB010000136.1:0-3075 GCA_963640555.1 Phascolarctobacterium succinatutens | reverse complement strand
AAATCCCCGCCCACGGCGGGGATTTTTTCAATGTTAAATGGCGTATTTTTCGGAATATATGTGATAAGCGGTGTCGAAATCGGGGTCGTCGGTGCGCTCGTGTTGGGTCTTGTGGACGCTGAGCGTGTGCTTCTGCGCATCGAGGACGCAGAGTGCGACATTAGAGCAGTGGTCCGACGCACGCTCGAAATTAGTCAGCAGATCGGCCCAGACAAAGCCTGCCTCTATGCTGCACTCGCCCTTTTTCATACGCAGTATATGCCTTGTGCGCAGCTCGTCCTTCAAATCGTCAACGACCTGCTCAAGCGGCTCCACATGCTTTGCGGCGTTTACATCAGCTTCGGCAAACGCCCTTATTGCCATATCGAGCACCTCGCCCACTGCGGAGGTCATAACCTTGAGCTCCTCCTGTGCCGAAGCACTGAAGCCGAGCTGCTTATCGTGCAGCTCCTGAGCCGATTCAACGATGTTCACCGCATGATCTCCGATGCGCTCAAAATCTCCGATGAGCTTGAGCAGTTCGGTCACCTCCTCGCTCGCACTGTCGCTGAGCGGTTCGGCTCCGAGCCTGAGCAGATATGTGCCGAGCATATCCTCGTATTTATCGGTCATGCCCTCGGCCTCACGCACCTGCTCGACCGCCTTGCGGTCATAATTTGTTATGCAGACCATTGCCTTTTTCATTGCATCGCAGGCGCAGTATGCCATATCCTCGGCGACCACTCTGCACTGCTCAAGAGCAAGCGGGGGAGTCGCAAGAAGGCGCTCATCGAGAGCAGGCTCGCCTTCGGCCTTTTTGCCGTCGGGCACTATGCGGATGGCAAGCTTCTCAAGCATTCCCGATGCAGGCAGCAGTATCATCGTGCACAGTATATTGAATGCCGAGTGAACTATTGCGATGCCGTACATTGTCGCGCTCTCGCCGAGTATTGCCGGCGAAGCAACGGCGCGGATGATGCAGAATGCCGACAGCCAGACTATAGTGCCTATAACATTGAATGAAAGGTGTACAACTGCGGCGCGCTTGGCGTTTTTGCTTGTTCCTACGGAGGATATGAGCGCCGTTACACAGGTGCCGATATTCTGCCCCATGATGATAGGTATCGCGGCACCGTATGTGACCTGTCCGGACAGAGCCAGTGCCTGCAAAATGCCGACCGATGCCGAGCTCGACTGTATTATGCCCGTCAGCACCGCGCCAGCGAGGACTCCGAGCACGGGATTTGAAAATGCAATGAAAAGCTGCTTGAACGCCGGAACATCGCTCAGTCCCGACACCGAGGCGCTCATGGTATCCATACCGAACATGAGCGTTGCAAAGCCGAGCATGATCATACCGGTGTCGTTTTTCCTGCTGTCCTTGCAGAACATATAGAGCACGATGCCGATAAGCGCAAGCACCGGAGTGAACGACGAGGGCTTGAGCATCTGCACCCAGAGCGCATCGCCGCTTATGCCGCCGAGACTTAAAAGCCATGCGGTGACGGTCGTGCCGATATTTGCTCCCATTATAACGCCTATCGCCTGCCGCAGAGTCATTAGCCCCGAGTTTACAAAGCCGACGACCATGACGGTCGTTGCCGAGGAGCTCTGGATTATTGCCGTTATTGTAAGACCGGTGAGAAAGCCCGTCATCGTTTTGCCGGTCATTTTTTCAAGCGTTGTGCGCAGCTTGCCGCCTGCGCGCCTCTCAAGAGCCTGACCCATGATGTTCATGCCGAACAGGAACAGGCACAGTCCGCCTATCATTGTAAGCGCGTCGAATATGCTCATTCTATGTCTCCTTTTTACAACCTTTTTACACTGTAGATTGTAACCGGAGAATATCAAATCAATTATCCGTGCTATGTAAAATCAATGTAAAACCGCCGACACTATATAAAACCGTCGTTAAAATTTAAGTAAGTATGGAATAAGCCGATCGAATATTGCAACGATCGCTCATATTGCTGCTGTTGATTTTTTGCGCTGTTTGTGCCATAATTCAAGTGGTTTTTGCTGCTTTGAAATACTATGAGACTTATTTGGAGGGATATGTATGCCGTTAGTGCCTGCGCGTTGCCCAATGTGCAACGGAAACTTAGAGGTCGACCCGTATCGTGAGACTGCAGTATGCAAGTTTTGTGACACGCCTTTTATCACCGAAAAGGCGATAAACAACTATAACACCACTTATCATATCAAAATCGATACCCTTCATGCCGATGCGGTGCATATAAACGACGACAGCTCAAGGGACAACAGAGTCAAGTCCGGGGAAACACACATCAGATTTAACGACTATGCCTCAGCAGAAAAGGTTTTTCGTGAGATGACCGAGAAATTTCCCTATGATTATCGGGGCTGGTGGGGGCTGATAAAGGTCTACAGCAGAAACTTTACGGATTTCAACATAGACCGCTCCGAATTCTACAATATAAGAAACCTGTATAGTAAAGCCTATGAGATGGCTGAGCCGAACGAAAAAGCCCTTATAGAAGCAAAGTACAGGGAATATTCAACTCGCCTCGAGCAAAGACTCAATGAAAGACTCAACGACGCGAGACAGAGAATGCAGCAGGAGTCGTATGAATACGAGAGCCGGAAAAAAGCTCTGGAGAGCCGTATAAACGCACTGTATGAGCAGCAGAAAGGCTTAAAACAGCCGAGTAAAATTCTGGCGATAGTGCTGGCGATAGGAGTTCTTCTTATTTCAATTGATCTTTTTTCCAATGCTCTACACATAGGAGGAAACACAAGCGAAATAGTATTCGCGATCTCGCCTTATGTGATCGGGATCGGTCTGATCGCACTGGCGATCAAACATGCGGCAGGCAAAGCGCTTGATACATCTTACTACAAAAAAGTAAATCAGCTGGAGACCGAAATATCATCGCTGAGAACCGAACTGAGAAGCTTGTCAGATGCTAATACCGCCAGAGCCAGAGACTATGACGAGACTCTTGCAAAAATAGGCGGCAGATGATGAAAAGCAAATAAGTAAGTCACCACCCGTAAAACGGGTGGCCAGCCTGTCAAAGAACCATTTCCAAACAGCCCCCGTTTCTGGTATAATAAAAGAAACGGGGGTGTTTT
>CAVHZB010000135.1:0-3090 GCA_963640555.1 Phascolarctobacterium succinatutens | reverse complement strand
GCCTCGGGGCTGATGATATCCTCAGCGAACACGGCGCAGGACATAGAGAACACCAGAACGAGAATGAGAAGTATCGAAACAAGCTTTTTCATTTGATTAAGCCTCCAGTATTATCAATATATTCTGCTGACAGTATATACTAAGTAAGCAATAATTGCAAGCCCCAATTTTTGAAATTATGCAATTTCCTCATAGAAAACATCGAGCACGAGCTCGTACAGAGCGTTCTTATCGACAATATATTCCGCATGATCATAATCGCCCAGTACGGACTCGCCCTCCACATTGCGGATATTGCCGTCGAACTGCATACCGCCTGCCTGCGTAGCAAGGTAGGTCATTTCGCTGATGCCGATATCGGTGGTGACATAGCTGCTTACGCTGTTGTACAGCTCGACGATGGACGCCGGGTTTTCGCGCACCTTTGCGAGTGCGGTCTGCATAAGCGCAAGCATGACCTGCCGCTGGCGCTGCATGCGCCCGTTATTGCCGTCAACCGTATGCTCACGGTAGCGCAGGAAGTTTTCCGCGCTCTGACCGTACAGCGTGACCTGCTGCCCCTGCGCGTAGCCGAGCACCGGCTCGTTTATCGTTATCGTCACGCCGCCGAGCTGATTTATGAGCTTGAGCACACCGTCCATGTATATCGACGCATAGGCGCTTATCGGCAGGTCGTAGAACAGCCTTGACACCGCCGACTGCACGAGCTCACAGCTCACTGCACCGCCGTCGCCGAACGAGTGGGCGAGGGCAAGCTGCGCGGTGGTCGTGCCGCTGTTTTCTCCGTTTTCGTCGAGCACATCCATAACGCACATGCTGTCGCGCGATATGGAGATGAGCGTTATCTTATTATTCTTAAGATCGAGCGCTGCGAGCATATTGACATCCGACTGGTTCGCGTTGCCGAAGCCGCTGCTCCCGCTTGGCTTATCTCCGTCGATGCCCATCAGCAGGATGCAGACCATATCCGCATTGTATCTGTAGCTCTTGCCGTTGTATTTAACAACGCCCGCCTCGCTGTCCGGCAGGGACATATCCTCGCCGCTGCCGCGCAGCGAGCTTCTGCCCAGCAGCGCCAGTACGCCCACCGTGCCGCCAAGCAGCACCGCAAGCCCCACCAGCACGCACACGACGATAACCGGCGCTTTCGACATTTTGCTTTTTCTATCCATACTCACCCCCGGTGTTTTCCTGTTTTGCTTCGCCGAGCTCCGGCGTGAATACGACGCTGAGCTTTCCGTTTGCATGGCTTACCGCGATCCGTATCGGGTTCCGTTCGCCCCACAATGGGTCTGCATCGGCTTTTTCCTTCCACAGCCGGTAATGCTCGGCAGCGCCGTCGAACAGCACCCTTTCCGCTTCCTTACGAGCTGCGGCGGCATCCTCAATATTGTCGTAGGTACCGAGAAAATACTGCTTTTTCCGGAACACGATCTTTGCCATATATTCTCCACCTTTGTTCAAGTACACACCCTTGTATCCGGTGGTATTATTCGTGGGGAGCTTCTTGCTCCTGATGGCGTCGATACTGGTTCCGTCCACATGGGTCAGATATTGTCCGAGTGCGGTCATATGCTCCTTCTGCTTGCAGCCGCAGCTTATCTGATTGCCGTACACCATGGCGTTATAGGCTACATCCGCCTCGCTGCCGCAGTCGCAGCGGCAGTGCCATATAACATAGCCCTTTTTGTCGCGCTTTTTCGTTGGATATAAAGCCACGAGCATCCCAAAGCGCTGTCCGGTAATATCCGCCGAGGCGTAATTCTTAACGGTTTTGCAGCCGCAGTGCGTTTTTCTGCCAGTCACTAGCTCCGAGGCCGTTGCCTCGCAGGTATAGCCGCAGGAGCACAGGCATGTCCAGTAGCCGCCCAGCTTCGTCCGCTTTCTGCTCCTGCCGACCACGGTCAGCTCGCCGAAGGTTTTTCCGAGCATATCGTAAGCGGAAGCCTCATAAGCCCTTTCTCTTGTCAGGCATCCGCAGCTTTGCGAGCCGCCTGATCTCAGGCTGCGCTCGAGCACATAGCGCTCAGTTCCGCACTCACAGCGGCAGAGCCGCTTCGTTTCGCCCTTTTCGGTTTTCTCACAAGCGTCCAGAACCGTCCAGCGGCCTATGACATCGCCGGGTGCGATATTCGCTTTATCCATGGGTGCGGCTCCTTTCCCGCAAGGATAACCTTGGCGTATTTTTTCGGTATACTTATTCCGCCGGTACGAGCCGTCCTATAAGCACATATCTGGCATTTTCATATTCATAGGAGCAGGTGGATAGGGTCAGGAACCGGTCTCCGTCGGAAATTTCGATGCCGGAGGTAAAGGTAGAGCTTTCAACGGCCTGACGGACGGTTGCAAGCACCTCCTCGTCGGACTGGTCAAAGGAATACACATCGGAGGTCGTCGGCGTGATATACCCCGCCACCGGCTCGACCTTATAGTCTCCGTTCGGCGTGAGCAGCCACATGACCGGATGCTCCTCGAAATAGGACTGCTCCCTGTAATAGGAGAGCGTGCCGAACATCGTTTTGTTTTTCATGTTGTGACCGTAGATGACGGTATTGGCGTCCGAAAAATCTGCGGAGTTCCGGCAATCGACAAACAGCGTGCCTGCGGTGTTCCAACTACCGTCAAGCAGGCGGCGCAGGTAGTAATCATTGTCGCTGCTCTGCACCACCGGAAGATTTATAGGCGTATCCTCACAGTACAGCCAGCCGACAATGTCTCCGTTCTGTTTCAGGAGGACATCAAAGTCCACCTCGATGGGAGCCGTTTCGCCGGTTCGGGACGGCGACACCGCATCGTCTATAAGCCTGTCGTTGAGGCTCGTGCTTTGGCTGCCTTCGCGGATGTAGCCGAACAGCTTTACCGCCGAAAACACCAGTGCGGCGCAGGCGATAAGCCACAGCAGCAAGCGTATAACCTTTCTCATGCGCGCTCGCACCCTCCCGTTAGATGATGTGAAAAAAGCCCCGCCCCGGCACCTTGCAGTGCCACGGCCGCATGTGAAGCAGAGATACTATGGCGATAAACCTTTGCTTGAAATGACCGTTCTCTGTGATTTTAAGCTTTTCTCCAAACCATTTTGTTCACAACGCC
>CAVHZB010000134.1:0-3172 GCA_963640555.1 Phascolarctobacterium succinatutens | reverse complement strand
CTTATTTAGCATAAGCTGTTCTTACATTATCTAATTTTCAAGGTACACTCGCTCACGCAGTCATGCGGTGAGCTTTTTTATATTAGCAAATTCAGCACAACTTGTCAAGAACTTTTTTCAAAACTTTTAAATTTTTTTATTTCGTTCTTTTGTGTCGTTTTCCGAATTGCTTAGATAGAATAGCACCGCAAACGCCAATTGTCAAGCTGTTTTTGAAGCTTTTTTGTTTCTTTTTTGCAAGCTCTAAATCTTGTGTTTGCGATGCCGATCATACTCAAGATATGCCAAGCTGAGGGCGCTCAGCCGACCGTATTTTCAAGAACGCCGATGCCGTCGATCTCACAGCGGATCACATCGCCGCTTTTGAGATACTGCCGTGTTTCGGGCGGCATTCCGAGCGCAACGCCGCTGGGGGTGCCGGTCGCGATGACGGTGCCTGCCTTAAGTGTCATTCCGGCAGACAGCTCCTCTATAACATATGGGATATCGAATATCATATTGCGAGTATTGCTGCACTGGCGGAGCTGTCCGTTTACATAGCAGCGGATGTCAAGCTCCGGCATTGCACCGATAGCGTCGGCCGACACGATACACGGTCCCATGGGCGTAAAATCATCAAGACTTTTGCCGAAGTACCACTGCTTATGGCGGGTTTGAAGGTTGCGGGCGGATACATCATTTATGATCGTATAGCCGAATATGTAGTCGCCCGCATCGGCTGCCTTGACCCTCTTTGCATCACGGCCGATGATAACGCCGAGCTCGACCTCATAATCAAGGCTGTCGCATATGTCAAAGTGACCGTCGATCACGCCGCCGGGCGCTACCGCCCTCTGAAGCCGCTTGGCAAAGTATACGGCATCGCCGCGCTGCACATCGAAAACGGCATCGGCACGCGTTGCCTCGTCGACATGGTCGCGGTAATTGAGTCCGAGGCACACCACATCCTGCTTCGGCTCCGGTATGGGGGCATCGAGCTTTACTTCGGAAAGCGGTATGCTTTCCGCATCTGCGGGGATGACCGGCAGGCTGCCGCCGAGCTCGCATATGAGTTCGTTCATGCTCCCGGCCTTTAATCCGAGCTCAGATACCGGTATAACGGCGCTCTCGCCGGCGGAAAGTATGCCTGCGGCAGACGCGCCTTCATATGTATATGTGACAAATTTCATTTCACAGCTCCTCCAAGATCATCGAAATTATCTGTCCGACAAACGGCACCGGCTCCTTTTTGCCGAAATACGCATTGCGTGCGCCGAGGAACGCCAGAACCACAAGCAGCGCGGTGTTCAGCTTTTTTATCGGCTTGCCGATATACGGCACCGCACCGACGACTCCGTTGAGCATATGCATCGCAAGCAGCATTGCAGACTGCTTTGCATGGTACTTTACAAGCTCGGAGCTGCCGTCTTTCAGCAGAGAGTACAGGAACGCAGGTCCGATGTACCCCGTGGCTGCGAGGTCGCGCTCGCGGTACTCCTCGGGGATCGTGTCATTTTCGGTCATTTCGGGGCTGGCTTTCTCAAAAGCATCCTGCATATACTTCAATATCGGATTATCAAAGAGACCGTCAGCCGCCTCGGGTTTCCAGCCGCAGGATAGGCACACCTTGCCGCCGTCGGGTATATAGGTTCCGCATTTCGGGCATTTATTCATAGTGATCACCTTTCTATGTACGGCGGCGAACCGCCGAATAAATACTTCCTACATTTTATTATCATCGTCATTTTAAGTCAAGCGCAAAATATATGGCTGCCGATGGTGAGCATCTGCGGGCGCGACCATATCCATTTGCTCGTAGCGGTGGCCGGGTTGAAATAGTATATCGCGCCTCCGGTCGGATCCGAGCCGGCGAGCGCTTCACGCGCAGCGCGATACGCGCTGTCGGCTATCGGCTGATCGAACTGACCGTCATAGAGGCAGGAAAATGCACCGCTCTGATAAATAACACCGGACAGCGAGTTCGGAAATGATGGATGGTCTATCCTGTTGAGAACAACTGCGCCCACGGCAACCTGACCGATATACGGCTCGCCGCGCGCCTCGGCGGATATGAGCCGTGCGAGCAGATATACATCGCCCGACGATGCAGACGCCCCTTCGTTCTGCTCATATATCCCCAGAGCAGCGAGGGTCTTGTCGCCAACCTGACCATCGGCGCTCAGACCGTTTTTGCGCTGAAAATACTTCACGGCATTCTCGGTAGCGCTCCCGTAAACACCGTCAATGCTGCCGGTATAGTAGCCCCAGCTTTTGAGACGGGTCTGTATCTGCGTTACGGTTGCTCCGGACGAGCCGCGCTTATACACGGCGGCATCAGCCGACTGTGCGAGCGCTATTATGAGGATATTCACCGCGAATATAAGGGCGACGGCAAGCACAAGCTTTTTTCGTTTTACACTCATATGCATCTCTCCTGCTTTTTGTTCTATTTTTCCGCACAGCAAAATTCGTATACATGAAAAAAATACCTGAACGGCAAGCGTTCAGGTATTTTAAAATTTAATGAGCTGTCAGTTCTGAGGCTTGATGATGTGGCGTGGGCAGATCTCGGCACAGTGGCCGCACTGCACGCACTTGGAAACATCAATGCGAGCCAGATTATCCTTGACTACGATCGCGTCGGCGGGGCACTCGCGCTGGCACTTCATGCAGCCGATGCAGCCCTCGTCGCAGATCTTCATGACAGCGGCGCCCTTATCGCAGCTGGAGCAGGCGACGAGAACACTCTGATCGTAAGGAACGAGCTTGACTATCTTCTTCGGGCAGGCATCGACACACGCGCCGCAGCCGACACACTTCTCGCGGTCGACCTTGGCAACGCCGTCAACGATGCTCATTGCGCCGAACTGGCAGGCATTCGCGCAGTTGCCGAGTCCGATGCAGGCAAAGCGGCAGTCCATATTGCTCTTGCCGCCGAACAGCATAGCCGCCTGGCAGTTCTGGGGTCCTTTGTAGTTAAAGCGCTTGGAGGCATGACCCTCTATGCCCGAGCAGGGCACGAACGCCACCTTTTTCTCCATATCGCCCGCAGAAACGCCCATGATCTCCGCGATCTTTGCGGCAGCCTCCGCACCGCCGGCAACGCACTTGTTGACAGGTGCCTCGCCCTTGGCTACGGCGGCGGCATAGCCGTCACAGCCGGGGTATCCGCAGCCGCCGCAGTTTGCGCCGG
>CAVHZB010000133.1:0-3208 GCA_963640555.1 Phascolarctobacterium succinatutens | reverse complement strand
ATCGTTAATTACAACTAAATTCTCCTTTGGCGGGAAGATGAAAATAACCGCTCCGAAAGAGGCGGTAGAAGGCTTTTCCGCTGAATGGCCGATTTTACGGCATGAGCGAACAGCTCAACCTTCGTGAGAATTGTTATAGGCAATGCGGATATCCTCGGGAAGACCGTCCGGCGTTAGTGCTTTTGCCGTATCTTCGCTGCCGTCCTTTAAGGCCTGTGAATAATACCAGCACTTGTACTTGAGCATATCTAAAGCCTTGCTCATCTGCCGGATTTCAGCTTCTGTATGTTCCTTTTGCTTTTGAATAAGCTCTAAACGGTCAGCGTAGGTGGAGGCTCCTTCTACACACCAGTCCATAAAGAGCTTGATGTCTTTGATCTCAAGACCGGATTTTTTCAAGCACTCGATCATTCTGAGTGCTCCAATTTCGTTGTCACTGAATTTGCGGATACCTGACTCGCGTTCCAGATGCGGAAAGAGTCCCTGTTTGTCGTAATAGCGCAGTGTCGAGATTGGCAAATCAAACAATTCCGCTACCTGTCCGATCGTATACATTGTGTACCTCCAAAATTTTTTCAAAAAAATATCTTGACCTAAAGTCAGGTTTATGTGCTATTGTTAATATAGCATATCGAATGTGGTGCTTCAAGATATAAGATCAGGGAGGTCATAAAACTATGGGTAAAGAAAAAACATCGGCGGGCAGCATAAAAACCATCCAAGGCTGGACGGACTGCTTTCCGCGAGGTGAGCTGAAGGCAACTGTATTTGACGGAGGAGTCAATTACATTGGCGACATCAAGGGACATCCGGCTTTGGAAGAAGCTTATCAAGCCGGCAAGGAGGTATGATCAAATGGCAGTAAAACAGACGGCAGGCAGAGATGCCCTTGGCAGGTTCGCGCCGAAATTTGCACAGCTTAACGACGATGTCCTCTTTGGTGAGGTCTGGAGCAGGGAGGACCGGCTCTCTCTGCGTGACCGTTCGCTTGTAACAGTGGTCGCATTGATGGTGCAGGGATTGACAGACGAGAGCTTCCGCTATCATCTGATTTCTGCAAAAAATAACGGCATTACAAAAACCGAAATTGCCGAGATACTGACCCATGCGGCGTTTTATGCAGGTTGGCCGAAGGCATGGGCCGCATTCCGCATGGCTAAAGAGGTCTGGGCAAATGATGATGCAGCGGATGCAAGATCAAAACACGAAAACGGGATGATTTTCTCCATTGGTGAACCTAATGATGCTTACGCGAAATATTTTATCGGTCAGAGTTATCTTGCACCGGTATCAACCGAACAGCTTGGTATCTTCAATGTGACCTTTGAACCGGGCTGCCGCAACAACTGGCATATTCACCATGCGAAAACCGGCGGCGGTCAGATACTCATCTGTGTAGCGGGCAGAGGCCTTTATCAGGAATGGGGCAAGCCGGCGCGTGAGCTTCATCCGGGTGATACGGTGAATATCCCTGCCGGTGTGAAGCACTGGCACGGAGCGGCACCGGACAGCTGGTTTTCACATCTTGCAATGGATGTGCCGGGTGAGGAAAGCTCTAATGAATGGCTGGAGACAGTAGATGATGCAGCCTACAGCAAAGCGGCGGCAGACTAAGAATCAAGAAATAAATTGTTCAAGCTGCCGAAGGGGATCACCGCCTGTGAAAAGCGGTGGAGGTAAGCCCTTCAGCTTTGACAGCAGCAAAAATCCCGATGAGCATCAGATTTTCTGTGCTCATCGGGATTATGCAATATCAGTATTTAAACGGCTTTTTCTGCTGCTTGCACCATGTCTTGAGGACAAACCGTGTAGGCAGAAGCTTAACGCCCAGCACCTGCAATCTCTCCGGCAGACCGAGAATGGAGACAGGCTTGTTGCGGTGCATGTCCTTAACGGCCTTTTTGACGACCTCCTTCGGTCCGTAATAGCGGTTAAAGTAGCTTACGGTGTCGTCGTGTATGGCGTGGCTGAAAAATTCGGTCTGTATCCAGCCGGGACAAACCGCCATAACGCGTATGTCCCTCCGGCACAGCTCTACGCGCAGTGCCTTGGAAAAGCTCAGAACATATGCCTTGGATGCGCCGTAAACATTTATATACGGAACCGGCTGGAACGAGGACATCGAGCCCATGTTGTATATCTGCGCACCATCCGGCATATAGGGGAGCGTGATGTAGGTCATGCCGGTCAGCGCACGGTCATTGAGGTCTATTATCTCAAGCTGCTTTTCCATATCCATCTCGGTGTAGGTTCCGAAAAGACCGAAGCCGGCCGCATTTACGAGCACCCGGATCTCCGGCTTTTCCGCTTCGAGCAGCGCCTTGAATGTGCCGAGGCTGCCGCGGTCGAGGAGATCGAGCACAACAGGGCGTATCTTTGCCCTCACATGCTGCTGAAGCTCCAGAAGCCTTTCCTCTCGGCGGGCTATGACCCACAGCTCGTCAAGCTCCATATCCTTGTCTATTGCGTAAACAAATTCTCTGCCCATTCCGGACGATGCTCCGCTTATAACGGCAATTTTTTTCATAGTTATTCTCCTTTTAGATGTAAAAGGCACAGCCGGAGCTGTGCCTTTATAATTTTCGTCTTACTTCGCGCTGCCGTCTGCGTCGCTTGCCTTTAAGGCGTTAAGACCGTTTACGAGAATGTTGGCCAGCGTCTGCGCAAAATCCTCCGCAGATATGCCGAAGTCGTCAAGTATCCACATATTATATGCATGCATCGTGCCGCCGGCAATGAAGCGGGCATACACCATGGCCTTTTCCTTGCCGCCCCAGCGCTCAACCAGCTCCTCGTCCGACAGGATATATTTTGTCAGCCATGTTTTGAGATGTATGCCGAGGTCATAGACATTTACGAATTTGAAAAGCCTCTTTGCCGGGTCGCGGCTGGCAACTATCATGTCAGCAGCCATGAGCATGATGGGGTACGGGTCCTCCTCAAGCTCGCTTGCCTTGTAGTCGCCGAATATTGCATCAGCATGATCGTAAAGATCATTTATAAGCTGCTGGCGCACATCCTCAAGGTTTGAAAAGTGTGCATAGAAAGTGCCGCGGCTTATGTTGGCGCGTTTGAGCAGCTCGTTTACCGTTATCTGCTTGAAATCCTTTTCATACATTATGTCCAGCAAAGCATCTTTTATCGCTTTCTTGGACTTTTCCACCATCCTGTTGTTTTCAGCCATTACTCCACCCCTGAAAAATACGAT
>CAVHZB010000132.1:0-3249 GCA_963640555.1 Phascolarctobacterium succinatutens | reverse complement strand
AGTTGGTGTTTTTAACGGTGAGGGTCCACCCGTTCCCATTCCGAACACGGAAGTTAAGCTCACCAGTGCCGACAATACTTGTCTGGAGACGGACCGGGAAGATAGGTCAATGCCAACATAAGCTTCGGAGCACGATCCATTACGATCGTGCTCCGATTTTTTATATTCCGGCTTGCCGCTGCCCGAGCTCCGCTCCGTTTTACTTTGATGTACCTCCGGAATATCCGGAATGCCCATTGACAGAGGGCGGCCTCGTAAATATAATATAATCAGGAATTATTCCTAATAATATTTTTAGAGACGAGGTAACGATCATGGCAAACAAATACGCAGGAACAAGGACCGAGAAAAACCTTTGGGAGGCCTTTGCCGGTGAGTCCGAGGCAAGGAACAAATACACCTATTTTGCTTCTGCTGCGAAGAAGCAGGGCTTTGAGCAGATCGCCGCCCTGTTTCTGAAAACGGCGGAGAATGAGAAGGAGCATGCAAAGCTCTGGTTCAAGGAGCTGGGCGGCATCGGGGACACCGCGCAGAACCTCGCAGCTGCTGCCGACGGTGAAAACTACGAGTGGACGAATATGTATGAGGACTTTGCGAAAACTGCCGAGGAGGAGGGCTTCCCCGAGCTTGCCGAGCGCTTCCGTATGGTAGCCGCGATCGAAAAGCACCATGAGGAGCGCTACCGCGCACTGCTGCACAATGTCGAAGCTGCGGCGGTTTTTGAAAAGAGCGAGGTCAAGGTCTGGGAGTGCCGCAACTGCGGTCATATCGTCGTCGGTGTAAAGGCGCCTGAGATCTGCCCGACATGCAGCCATCCCCGGAGCTATTTTGAAATTCATGCCGAGAACTACTGATATGACCGGTTCGGGAATGTAATAACCGGCGCCCGCCCTGCTTTATACGGTCAGGGCGGGCATAACGGAGCTGATGGTGAAAGAATGAGAAGAGAAACAAAGCAGCGCCGGCTGGTGCTGTCCGCAGTGCAGTCGCGGTGCGATCATCCGACGGCGGAGCAGATCTACGAGGATGTCCACGCGGTCGAGCCGAGGATTAGCCGCGGGACCGTGTACAGAAATCTCAGCTGCCTGTCGGAGGACGGAGCGATATGCCATGTGCGTGTTCCCGGCGCGGACCGGTACGATCTGAGGACCGAGCTGCATTATCATATCTTCTGCGTTAAATGCGGGCTCGTTACTGACGCACCGTACCCGTATAAGGAATACCTCGACGCGGAGACGGCGCAGAGCTCCGGCTTTGAGATCATCCGGCACAGGCTCGTTTTTGAGGGCATCTGCCCGAGGTGCAGGCAGGATCGGGACCGGATGGCACCGCGCCTTACTTAGACATTTTTAATTTTTCGTTCATAAACGCTTAACTGAAAGCCTATCGACTGATGATATAATAAGGCCGTCAACAGCGAAGGAGGAATGATTATGAGCAGCACGCCGAAGTTTACATTCACGGCGACCGTGACACCGGATATGTGCGGCAGGGAGCCGTTCATGCTGCCGACAACGGCGTTTACATTGTTCCAGAACGCCGCGAGCCTGCACGCGGAGGACATCGGCAACGGCACCGCCGCGCTTGCCGAAAGGGATCTCTACTGGGTCGCGACCCACACGCGGATCGACTTCCACGCAAGGGCGCAGCTCATGGACAATATAGCCGTCACCACATGGCCGGCATTGAGCAAGCCCAACGCCGTGCGCGGCTACCGCGGCTACGACATCCGCTGCGGCGGGAAGCTCGTCGCCGAGGGTCTTACCGAGTGGGTCGTTCTGAACCGCCACGCGGGCTTTGTGCGCTTCTCAGAGTTCGGTTTTCCGGAGGACTTCGAGTTCTGTAATGAGCTGCCCTTCGACGGCAGGCTTGGCCGCCACCGCGACGAGTTTGACGAGAACGACGAGGTGTACACATTCGTTGTGCGCACATCGAGCATCGACATCGGCCATCATATGAACAATGTCGCCTATGTCCGCGCATTTCTCGACTGCTTCGGCGCCGAGGAGCTGGCGAATATGCCGATAAAGAGCATGGAGGTGCGGTATGTCACCGCATGCATGGAGGGCGAGGAGCTCAGAATATACAGAAAAGCCGTCGACGGCGGCTATCTGCTCGGTGCCCGCCGTGCCGACGGCAAATGCGCCGCCATTGCCGGTATCACGCTGGAGAAGTAGCATCGGCGCTTTCCGCGGTGCGCTGCCGAAAATATCTTTGCATATTGGCTTCCCCTTGAGGAGCTCGCTCGCCGCGAGGGGCATTGCGCTGCCGACACTGCAAATAGTTCAGCTTCGTTGTCACGGTAACGCACCTTGGAAAAAGCTTCTGCCCTCGGCTTCCCCTTGAGGGGAAGCTGTCGGCGAAGCCGGCTGATGAGGTGGGAATATATCTCGGCGTAAGCCGATACAAAATTGTTGCCTGCGGCGCGATTTAACACACCTCATCCGTTTTTTCGGAGGCGATTCTCCGCGTCTGCCGATACGGTCATTGCCGCGTAACGATGGTGCGCAGCAATATTCAACAGACAATCCCTCCGGCTCGGCTTACGCCGACCCACCTCCCTTTACACAAGGGAGGCAATGTGCGAGCTATGCACGCGCTGAGACGGTCAAAACGACCGTCTTTTCCTTGGTGCTCCAGCGGGGATTTAGGTGCTTTTGCAGGCAAAATCACCCGTGCTTGAAGCAAAGCTTCTGCGCACCTCGGAGCTAAAAACCTGCCGCCGGCAGGTTTTCTTAACGCTCCGACCCTTTCGGGTTCGAATCCCCGCCTCGGGATATTGATAAGGAAAAAGACGGTCAAAACGACCGTCTTTTCCTTGGTGCTCCAGCGGGGATTTAGGTGCTTTTGCAGGCAAAATCACCCGTGCTTGAAGCAAAGCTTCTGCGCACCTCGGAGCTAAAAACCTGCCGCCGGCAGGTTTTCTTAACGCTCCGACCCTTTCGGGTTCGAATCCCCGCCTCGGGATATTGATAAGGAAAAAGACGGTCAAAACGACCGTCTTTTCCTTGGTGCTCCAGCGGGGATTTAGGTGCTTTTGCAGGCAAAATCACCCGTGCTTGAAGCAAAGCTTCTGCGCACCTCGGAGCTAAAAACCTGCCGCCGGCAGGTTTTCTTAACGCTCCGACCCTTTCGGGTTCGAATCCCCGCCTCGGGATATTGATAAGGAAAAAGACGGTCAAAACGACCGTCTTTTCCTTGGTGCTCCAGCGGGGATTCGAACCCCGGACACCCTGCTTAAAAGGCAGG
>CAVHZB010000131.1:0-3303 GCA_963640555.1 Phascolarctobacterium succinatutens | reverse complement strand
GCGCAATGCATCAGCGCCAGCTCACCGAGGCTATCAAGAGAGCCCGTCAGATCGCGCTCCTGCCTTATGTGACCGACTGATAAAAACCGCATCCGCAGCTTTCGCTGCGGATGTTTTTTATGCCTTAAAGCAGATAAGAAATCACCCGTATCGGAGCAAGCTCCGGTACGGGTTGACTGTTTATTTCAGAATTTTATTTCTTTGCCGGAGGCGCGCCACTGCTTGAATTCCGCAACGGCGGTGAACAGCGCGTCGGAGGAGGAGTTTATGGCGGTCTCTACCGAGTCCTGAATGACGCCGATGATGAAGCCGACACCGACGACCTGCATTGCAATATCGTTGGAGATGCCGAACAGCGAGCACGCCATGGGGATCAGCAGCAGCGAGCCGCCGGCAACGCCGGATGCTCCGCAGGCGCCGAGAGCTGCCATGATCGACAGGATGATAGCAACCGGCAGATCCACAGGTATGCCGAGGGTATACACGGCCGCGAGGGTCATGACGGTGATAGTCACCGCAGCGCCGGCCATATTGACGGTCGCACCGAGGGGAATGGACACGGAGTAGAACTCGCGGTCGAGACCGAGGCTCTCGCAGAGATTCATGTTAACAGGGATGTTAGCCGCCGAGGAGCGGGTGAAGAACGCGGTAACACCGCTTTCCCGGAGGCACTTGAACACCAGCGGATAGGGGTTCTTGCGGATCACGACGAATACCATGATGGGGTTTACGACGAGGGCCGCAAACAGCATACAGCCGACGAGTATGAGAAGGAGCCTGCCGTATTCGGTGAAGATGGCAAGACCACTTGTGGATACTGCGGTGAACACGAGACCGAGAATGCCGAACGGCGCGAGGCTTATTACAAAGCGCACGGCCTTGGTGACGGCTTCGGAGGCGTCGGCGAGGAACTGCTTCGTGGGGTCGGATGCGGCCTTGAATGCGAAGCCGAGGACTATCGCCCAGAACAGAACGCCGAGGTAGTTGCCGGAGACTATCGAGCCGATGGGGTTAGCTACGATGTTGGAAAGAAGTCCGGTGAAGATGGCGGCAAAGCCGTCGGGAGCTTCGTTGGACACGGCATCGGTGAGTGTAATGCTCACAGGGAACATGAAGCTTGCACACACCGCGACGACCGCCGCGAGGAAGGTGGAAATAAGATAGAGCACAATAACGGTGCCGAACTGCTTTCCGAGGTGCTCCTTGGACTGCGCGAGGGCGCTGATGATAAGAATAAACACCAGCAGGGGGGCTATGGCCTTCAGGGCACCGACAAACAGCTCGCCGAGAATGCCTATGCCGGGTGCCGTCTCGGCGGCATTGGGAATAAGCAGGGCAAGTGCGGCGCCGATGACCATACCTATAACTATGCGCAGCACGAGGCTCACGCTGTTATACGCTTTTACGATTTTCATTTGTCTTTTCTCATCCTTTGCTCCTGATTTGTTGTTAAGCTGCTGCTGAGCGTGCAAGGGATAGTCTAATAATTTTGTCACAGCTTGTCAATATAAATATATCAATACCGTCATGTGCATTTTTCATAGGTTTTTTCAATGGCGTTTTTCTGCACCTGCCGATACGGTCATTGCGGCACTCCGACCGGTGTGCACGGATAAGCCGTGCAAACTCAGCCAGCCCCTCCTGCACCGGGGTGCGGAGGGGCTGGCTATATCTGTATATACCGAATGATGTCACTGCTTTCTGTTTTTTCTGTGCTCCTGAATACGCTCGAAGGCGGACTTGTATTCTATTTGGCTCAGGCGTGGAAAGGCCGAGAGCAGGTGACGGTGTACAAGGTTTTTCTCCTCGAGCAGCGACTTGAGCTTCTCGCGAAGCTCAGCAGCGTTCTGCTGTGCGTCCTCGCGGCGCTCCTTGAGCTTTTCACGCAGCTCGGCGGCATCCTGCTGAGCATCCTCACGGCGCTCCTTGACCTTGAGGGTACCGTCGGTCAGCCCGTCGCCGATACCGTAGGAGACCTTTTCTATTGCCTTTGCAACATCATCTATGGCGCGCATATGCGCATCGAGCTTGAGAGCGTAAAAGCCGGTTATGCCAAAGTCCGTCAGCAGCATTGCCAAGAGTATGACGAGCATGACATTGCCGTGCGTGCGTGGAATGCTCTCAATAATGTACACAAGCTCCATGACCATCGGGTGGAAGATGTACAGGATGCATATGCAGCCGACGCCCCACAGCAGCGAGAATTTAAGACAGACATAGCCGCCGATGTTGAACGCGTTGTCACTGTAGTCCCACAGGCGCGTGTGCATGAACTTTTCCGATGCCCAGCCGACGATCAGCTCAAACACCGAGCATATCACAACACTGCCGAGGTACACGAACAGGACATTGCCCTGAAGCGGCGTGAGCGCGAGAATAACAGCGACAAGTCCGTAGCCGTATATCGGGCATATGGGACCTATAAGAAAGCCGCGGTTAATGAATTTGCCCTTGTTGGCAGCGTGGAATATGACCTCCACGCACCATCCGGCAAAGCCGTAGATGAAAAACAGCCACAGCAGTTGGGTAAAGCTATAAGTCAATAATATCAATCCTCTGCAAAAAATCGTTGCATCATTATAGCAGTTTTTTCACTGCTTTTCAACCGCCTTTACTCCCCTGCCGCACGGGTTTTTGCAGGCTCTTATCTTATCGCTTTCCCGTTGAGCACGGCTTTTTTGAGCTCATCGCCGTCATAGCACAGCTTGAGCGAGAAAAACGGCTCGTCCGTTTCGAGGAGCTTCAGGAATATCCTGTCCCCCTCCCACAGCGTAAGCTCGTACAGCTTTTTTCTGTCGATCCATTCGAGCACTCCCTCGTCGCACTGCCTGAGCTCTCCCTCGAAGCCGTCAGCGGTGAAAAGGTGCATATACTCCGACTCGCACACGGTGTTCACAAATGTCACTATTCCGCGATAGCGCCATGAGGTGAGGGTAAGTCCGGTCTCCTCCTTTGCCTCGCGCAGCAGACACTCGTCCGGACTCTCGTCGGGCTCGAATTTGCCGCCTATACCGATCCACTTATCGCGGTTTACATCGTTTTGTTTTTTCACCCTGTGCAGCATGAGATATTTGCCGCCGCAAATTATATAACACAGCGTAGTATTGAGCATAAATTATTCCTCTTATGTAAAAATTCCGACCTAAGGTCGGAATTTTTCAGCGTGTCAAAAAAGTCTGTGACTTTTTTGCACGCTGAAAAAACGCCACATTTTTTGTGAAAATAAATTTTCACGAAAAATCTCGCTGCGCTCGTCAAAAAGCCTGATAAATCAGGCGTTTTTGATGGCTATAATCCAACTTG
>CAVHZB010000130.1:0-3502 GCA_963640555.1 Phascolarctobacterium succinatutens | reverse complement strand
ATAATCAGGAGGTCATTATGCTCGTTCCGCTGGTTCTTGATGTCAAGGGCAATTCACTGGATGACGGTCCGGGAATACGCACGGCCGTTTTTTTCAAGGGCTGCCCGCTAAGCTGCGTATGGTGTCACAATCCCGAAAGTAAGCGGCGTGAGGCGGAGCTTTCCTTCGATGCCTCCGCCTGCATAAACTGCGGCGGCTGCCGCATGGTCTGCAAGGCGGGTGCTCTGTCTCTGTCTAACCCCCATTATGTGGACAGAGATCACTGCACACTGTGCTTTGACTGCACGGATGTATGTCCCGCAAAGGCGATAACAAGGGTCGGAAAGCAGATGACGCACGACGAGCTTTTTGAAAAGCTCATGTCCGATAAGCCATTTTACGATGTGTCCGGCGGCGGAGTCACGCTCTCGGGCGGAGAGGCAACGCTATGCACCGAGTGGGTCGGTGAGCTTGCCCGGCGGCTGCATGAGGCGGGAGTAAATGTCCTGCTTGAGACCTGCGGGCAATTTGACTATGAGCGCGCGGCAGAGCATCTTCTGCCATATGTCAGCGATATTTTCTGCGATGTAAAGATCCTTGACCGCGAAAAGCACAGAAAATACTGCGGTGTATATAACGACCGCATACTCGAAAACATCCGTCGGATGTGGAGTGACAGAGAGAGATACTCCTATAGCTTTCTGCCTCGCACACCGCTGATCCCCGGCATTACGGACACGGAGGAAAACCTCACGCAGATAGCGGAGTTTCTGTCTGAGCTCGGCGTGAAAAAAACGCAGCTGCTCCCCTATAATCCGACATGGTATCCGAAAAACGACAAGCTGGGGCTCAGGCTCTGCGACGAGCTTAAGGATGCCGACGGCTTCCAGTCGCGTGAGCAGCTGGATAAAGCAAAGAAAATCTTCACAGATAAAAATATAAACTGCTAAGGAGAGTGGACAAATGAACGAAAAACTGACCGGAAAGGTCGCAAATTCCCTCGCACATGTTGTGCTGCAATTCATGGCAAAGCTTTTCACCTATGACAAGGGAAAGCGGGCGTATCTCAAGACGGTGGACGGCTGGATGAACTTTGCCATCGGTCTCACCACCGAGGACGGCAGCGTGCACCAGAGCATACGCTTCATGGACGGCAAAGGCAGCGTACGCGGAAACATCGACGGTGTTGACACACTGCTCGTGCTTCAGGATACGAGCGTTCTCGCGCAGCTTGCTACTCTGCCTCCCAACGAGGTGCTCAACCTCATGCTCAAGAACAAAATGTCCAGCAGCGGCAACATGGCATATCTTGAGTTTTTTAATCTCCTTCTTTCCGTAATGATGAAGGATAAGCAGATACGGCAGATGCAGCTCCAGAAAAAGGAGCGCGAGGAGTTTGGCAAGACAATGT
Source organism: Phascolarctobacterium succinatutens (assembly GCA_963640555.1). Classification (GTDB taxonomy): domain Bacteria; phylum Bacillota; class Clostridia; order Oscillospirales; family Oscillospiraceae; genus F23-B02. The sequence goes on along the minus strand of CAVHZB010000130.1, from coordinate 2,112 downwards.
CCGATGCGAAGGCTCCCGCAGGTCCGCGGCCGCGCAAGGAGTTCATGCCCTGCACGGATGTCGATCCCGGCGTGCACTGTCTCAAGGATGATCCGTATCTTACCTCCTATGCTCTTGAGGATTTCCCTCGCCTTAAGGAATATCTGGACATTCATCATACAGCCGCTCCCGCAGTCTGTACCGAACGCGCGGGGCTGCTCACCGATTTCTTCCGTGCAAACGGCTTTGAAATGCACAACGACGGCACTCCGTGGGTGCCGGAGCTGCGTCAGGGCAAGGCATTCCGTTATCTCATGGAAAACCGCCGCCCGATCATCCGCAAGGGCAATCTTATCGCCGGAACCACGACCACAAAGGAGATAGGCGTGCCCGTTTATCCCGATGCGATCGGTCTCATTTTCTGGGGCGAGCTGCTGACCGTGCAGGACCGTATGCTCAACGCCTATGCTCCCCTGTCCGAGGAGGAGATATATAAGCTCAACAACGACATCTTCCCGTTCTGGATCCACCGCAACATGCGCGAATATGTCCGCGACAAATATCATGAGCCCACCTGCCAGAAGCTCGACGAGCGCTGGGCGGCAGCGTTCATGTGGAAAAATGTTGCTCTGTCGCACACGATACTTGACTATCCCAAGCTCCTGAAGGTGGGTCTGCGCGGCATCATCGCCGAGATCGAGGCTGAGCTTGAGCGCGACGCGGATGCGCCGCAGTCGAAGAAGGACGAGCTTCACGCCATGATAGACTGCTATGAGGGCGTTATCAGCTACGCGCACCATCTCGCACAGCAGGCAAGGCATGAGGCTGATATTGAGACGGACAGCGAGCGCAGGGCCGAGCTCGAAACAATAGCCGCCGCAGTGGAGCACTCCCCCGAATATCCGGCGCGCACGCTCGACGAGGCAGTAAACGCCATTTGGATCCACTGGGTCGCCGTGCACATGGAGAGCACGAACGCGGGCTTCTCCCTCGGTCGTATGGATCAGTGGCTCCAGCCGTTTTTCGAGTCCGACATCGCCAAGTGCGGGAGCAAGGACGAGCGCGATGCCTACATCCGCCACGCGATAGAGCTCATCGGCTGCTTCTACATAAACTGTCAGGATCATGTCCCCCTCACGCCCGACATCGGCAACTATCTCTTCGGCGGCAGCTCCTCCGATCAGGCGATCACCCTGGGCGGCATCACTCCCGAGGGCGAGGATGCCGTGAACGACATGACATATGTGTTCCTGAAGGTCACGGAGATGCTCAGCATGCGCGACCCCAATGTCAACGCGCGCTATAACAGCGAAAAGAACTCCTTGACCTATCTGCGCCGCCTGTGTGAGGTCAATGTGAACACGACCTCCACACCGTCGATCCACAACGATACGGCGGTCATGGCTTCACTTGCCGACCACAATTATGAGACCGAAGATCTGCGCGACTGGTCGGCTACCGGCTGCGTTGAACCGACCATCTCCGGCAAGCATCTGGGGCATACCAACTGCATGATGTTCAGCATGGTCGCACCGTTTGAGATGGCAATGTTCAACGGCTATCATCCGCTGATGCGCTGGCACCTCGGACCGAAGACCGGTGAGGCAGACAGCTTTGCGGAGTTTGACGATTTCTTCAATGCCTACATAACTCAGCTGTCCTTCATGGCGGGACTGACCTGCGAATACAACAACTATCTTGGCGAGGCGCACTCCGTTCTGCGTCCGACACCGCTGATGAGCGCCATGATAGACGGCTGCATCACGAAGGGACTCGACTGCACCAAGGGCGGTGCGAAGTATAACTCCTCCGGCACTGCCTGCATTGGTCTTGCCGATGTCGTTGACTCCCTGATGGCTATAAAAACGCTGGTGTACGACCGCAAGCTGTATACGCTCAGTGAGCTTTTTGAAGCGGTCAAGCAGAACTTTGAGGGTCATGATGCAATGCGCAGCAGAATACTCACAGAGGTGCCGCGCTTCGGAGGCGGCAGCGAGGAGGCCGTTGAGATGGCAAATCGCCTGACCAAGGCTACCCGCGACATTTTCTGGTCGCACACGAATTTCCGCGGCGGTCACTACACCACCGGCTGGTGGAGCATGTCAAACCACGTTGCCTTCGGCACGCTTGCCG
>CAVHZB010000129.1:0-3503 GCA_963640555.1 Phascolarctobacterium succinatutens | reverse complement strand
GCATTGGAGCTGTCCAATGCCTTGTATCGTTTACTCCTTATTCCGGATAATGCGCCCTCACGCCGCCTATGAGCTTCGGTCTTGTGTATGCCGCCGTGACGAGCGCGTCGCCTATATGCTTTACCGACAGTCTGAGCGGAACGGCGACCTCCTTCAGATGCATACCGATGAGCGTGCAGCCGATGTCCATACCGGCGTGAGCCCTGACATGCTCGACCATCACGGGATCGCGCATCATGTCGTACACGGCAGTGCCGAACGAGCCGCCGGCCTTGGGCATGGGTCTTACGCATACCTCATCGAGCATATATTTCTCCGCCGCCTCGCGCTCTATGACAAGCGCACGGTTAAGGTGCTCGCAGCACTGCGCGGCAAGGTATATGCCATTGTCATCGAGCACCTTGAGTATCGTCTCCGCGACAGCAGCTCCCGTCTCAGGTGACGAGCCCTTGCCGATGCGTTCGCCGAGTATCTCGCTCGACGAGCAGCCAACGACAACGATCGAGCCTTTTTTGAGCTTCGATTTTTCAAGCAGCTCTTTGACCGCGTTTTCGGTATCGTTTCTTATCTGATCATACATTATAATCATCTCCTGCCTGCAATACTAACACATCTTCGCCGGTTTGACAATATGGCCGGTAAATAGTATAATGAATTCGAGCAAATATACTAAAATGTGAGGTGTTTCAATTTGAAAAGAATATTTGCGCTCGTTCTGTCGGTAATCATGGTGCTGTGCCTGTTCACCGGCTGCGGCAAGGATGATGACCAAAGCGGCAGTGCGCCCGATGTCAACGGCGACGGCCTGAACAAGAACGAAACGGTATCCGGCCCGATCAATCCGCTGACGGGCGAAGCGGTCAGCGAGGACATAAGCCAACTGCGTCCGTACTGTGTTATGATAAATAACCACCCCGATGCGCGTCCCCCCGTCGGTCTGTCGCAGGCTTCGATCATCTACGAGGCGCTTGCCGAAGGCGGCATAACCCGTATGATGGCTGTGTTCAACGATGTTGACGGCATAACCATCGGCTCACTGCGCAGCGCAAGACCATATTACATAAGCATGGCGCAGGCCTATGACGCTATCTACATCCACGCAGGCGGCAGCGAGCAGGCATATTCGGACATAAAGTCCCTCGGCATAGACAACATGGACGGTGTCCGCGGCTCCCGCGCAGGCGAGGCTTCGAGCTACTACCGCGACCAGAACCGCATAAATCAGGGCAAGGCCATCGAGCATACCCTGTTTGCCGACGGCACAAAGCTCGCCTCCTTTGCGGCAAATAACTATGACCTCAAGCACGCGAGCGGCTATGACACGACCTACGGTCTGAGCTTCTCTGACGATGCCGTGTCGCAGTGCAGCGGCGGCAGCACCACGGACTTCACCGTGCCCTACGGCTACTACAAGACCAATTTCAAGTACAACGCCGAAAAGAAGTGCTACAACGCGTACATAAGCGGCACGGAGTACACCGACGGCGGAAACAACAGCTCGATAGACCTTGCAAACGTCATCGTGCTGAACATCCCGACCAAGACCATCGACAGCTACGGCCGTCAGGCCATGGAGCTCACGGGCTCCGGTACGGGCTACTTCTTCACCGGCGGCAAGTATGTCGAGATAAACTGGGCCCGCGCCGACCGTGCGGATAACTTCCACTACACGCTGACAGACGGCACTCCCCTTAACCTGAGCGTCGGCAAGACCTGGATAAGCATCGCCCCGCTCGACGATACCGACGGAATTGCTTTTAACTGAAACTGAATATCAAAAATCGGCACCGCAGGGATCACCTGCGGTGCTGTTGTTTTTGTTGTTGTGGTTTAATCAAAGCAGAGTTAATCCTTCTCGGCAGAAATAGCCGTCAGCAGTATAATGAAACTCCTGCCCCCAGACATTGTTGTCGATATCGCCAAAGGCAAAATACAGTTTTTCCGGCATACCATCTCTTAGCTTGCAGTCACTTTCATCAACGGCAAAAATGTTTTGTGCAGCGGCTCCTACAGAGAACTGTCTTTCAATTTTTTTGCCGCCGCTGATAACTCGTGCAAATGGTTCTGTAAAAAGATACACATCAAGAGCTGCATAATCGCCATTATTTTCAATAGTCAGTTCAAACAGGCTTTCACTAATGGGCTCAACCCATATTTTCAATGATGGACGCACAGCATTTCTGCGCTTTTCACTCTCACGCTCCGCCTCGGCTTCTGCCACCCTTTTACCCTGAACCAAGGCGATTGCCGCCACAAATAATGACATAAGTCCGGTGAAAACCGCCCCTGCATATGCAAGGAATCCATCAGCAGATATCCCTCCGCAGGAATTACTGCGCAGGCAAAGGCTGTAAATAAGCCAAGTACCCAAGGGCAGCAAAACAATGGCGAGACATAAGGCAATCAGAACACCCTTTAAATGTTCCTCAACAAATCCTACCAAATGTTCTATCGCATCAATCTCATCGGCTTTTCGCCGCGTGGTTTTCTTCATGCGCCCAGATCGATCCACATGGCAGGGCGAATGGCACGATCGATGTTGACATTGAGACCATCGTGGAGATAGCAATCAGATACACTTGCCGCGGTATGCTGAATGTAGCCAGGCGACCGCAGCCACCACCAGCAGTTTCCGCTGTCGCTTTCATTAGCTCCATTGGCAACTGCAAAGGCCGTTGGTTCGCACTGCCGTGCACTGTTTGACGAGAAATACTTGTTTGCTTCGTCAATGCTCAGCAGGAAAACCTTGTCTGTCGTTGCATTGCCGGAGTCTGTATCATATTCAGGATTTCCGTCCACTGTGACTGTTGTTTGTGCTATTAAAGCCTGCTCTTTTTCGCTGAAGGCACTATTGAGGAATGCTCCGTTAAGCCAAGTGCGCAGAGTGCAGGTTTCCCAGGTTACATCCTCATATGCTGTGTTGTACGGCTGGCAATCAAGAGCATATTTACTGATAACAAGCGCCTTGTTATTCTCTTTTGCAAGCACCATCCATTCAATTTTTTCTTTGCCGTTGGATTTATCGTTATCCTGCTCATATGTGCCGAAATACACGGTATCTCCGACTTCGGCAGCGCTAATCTTTTCCTTGCAGTATTGCTCGTAAATACTCGTTGCTTTTTCAGAACTGTCTTTATAACCGTCCAGTGCTATAAGGCTGTCGTATGCTTCAACGAATTTCCCATCATCTATCAATGAAATTGCATTCAGATATTTACATTCATTCAACTGTTCCTGACTGTCCTTGTACCCGTCCATCGTTTCAAATGCAGCGATTGCTTCTTCATATTTGCCGCTGTCCATAAGCTCAATGGCTGCGTTATATTTGCTGTTTGGGATAATGACCTTGGTGAGCACAAGCACAAGTGCGATAGCGGCAATGACTGCCGGAATTGTGATGGAAAGTACGCGCTTTGTCTTTTTCGCTGCCTTTTCGGCAGCTATGCGTTTTGCTTCGGCAGCCCTTCTTTCCTCCTCAAGGCGGGCAGCGCATCTTTCCCTGA
>CAVHZB010000128.1:0-3605 GCA_963640555.1 Phascolarctobacterium succinatutens | reverse complement strand
CCTGCTTGCCGCCTGCGCCGTTTGCGCCGGTCAGCGGCTCGTAAACGCCGATCTTGACGACCTTGTCGCCGCCTGAGCTGCCGCCGTCATTGCCGCATGCACACAGCGAAAATACCATGAGCATTGCAAGAACAAGTGCTAAAAACTTCTTCATTGTGTTATTTCCTCCTAATTAATTCTCAACTCTCTCCATGTCCGCGCAGTGCGAACATTTGTCTTTGCGTTGATATGTGAGCATTATAAACTACCATTAAAAAAAATGCAACTGTTTTTTCGATATTTTATTCATACATTTTTGATATGTATCCGATTGAATTATTTTTTCGCCGGTGTTAAACTTAATCATAACCATATTTTTATGTAATGGGTGTTCCGAAAATGCTCTTGAGTTCTCTTAAAAAACCGAATAGCTTTCGGCGCATTACTCTCAAAAAGCTTGCCGGTATCATCGGCGCAGAGCTTCCCGATACGATAAACGGCGGCGCAGTGTGCGGAAGGATACTCACGCAGGCGGAGTATGTCACCGCAGGCGATGTCGTTATCAGCGCCGGCTGGTACCCGCACGGCAAAACCGTCTCTGCGGCATTGGAGCGCGGAGCCATCGCGGTATTCTGCCCCGAGGATGTCAAGACCGGTCTTTTTGCCAATGCCGGCAGAGTTATCGGCGTCAGAGATCCCATGCAGTGTGTAAAGGCCTTCGAGCTGTGGCGTACCGCAGGATGCAATGCAAGGCGGATAGCAATAAGCGGCAGCGTCGGCAAAACGACGACCACCGGGCTCATTGACACCGTTATCGCGGGCTCGTATAAAACGCTGACGCACTACAGCATGTCAAACAGCCACGGTGCGATACTGCGCAACGCTCAAAAGCTCACTCCCTCGCACCAATGGTGGGTGCAGGAGGTCGGCGGTGTGCAGCCGGGGTATATCGAAAGCTCCGCCTGTGTTCTCAGACCCGATATAACGGTTCTTACAAACATAGGTCAGTCGCATCTGGACAAATATATTACCAAGGAAAACATTCTATATGATAAGTGCAGCCTTGAGCGGTATCTCAAGCCGGGCGGCACGGTGGTCATAAACTCTGACGATGAAATGCTGCGAAATGCCGCGTTTACGCACAGGCGCGTGACCGTCTCCATGCGCGACGGCAGCGCAGACTATTACATAACCGCCGTAAGGACGGCTCAGGACGGCATTGCGTTTGACTTTTCGTGCGCCGAGGGCAGCTTCACGGCTCACCTCAGGCTTTACGGCGACTACAACGCCTATAACGGCGCAATGGCCATCGCTGTCGGCAGGCTCGCCGGAGTTCCCATGAAGCGCTGCATTGAGCTTGTCGGACAGTACGCTCCGAACGGCATGCGGCAAAACTACCGCAGCATCGGCGGCTACCGTATGCTCATCGACTGCTTCAATGCCGAGCCGCGCACCGTGCTGGGTTCGGCAAAAACTCTGTCACGGATGCCGTGCTCAAGCGGCGGCAGACGCATTTTTGTTACCGGTCACATCGACAAGCTCGGTCAGCTCTCAAGGCAGCTGCACTATGAGCTCGGCAGAGAGCTTGCAAAGCTCGATATTGACCTTGTGGTGCTCTACGGCGGGGACAGCGACCGCCTGTACGCCGGTCTCATTGCCGGAGGCTTTGAAAACGCCGTTTTGCTCAAGACAAGAGACGAGCTCGACGATTGGATAAGGCGGAACATAACACGCGACGATATAACATTTTACAAAAGCGGTCAGTTTGAAACGGCGCTCGCCAAGACGATAGATCATGTTTACGGCACAAGGTTCCAGAACGACCAGCAGTTCAACGAGGGTCGGCGCGTTGAGCAGGGAGACTTCAGCTTCCGCATAAGGCGCGACGGCATTGCAGAGCTTGAGCGCTACACCGGCAGCGCAAAAAATGTGGTAATCCCCGCAAAATGCGGCGAGGCAAGCGTTATCCGCATCCGTGACCGCGCATTTAAATATAATCTCGCCGTTGCATCGGTGAGTATACCCGACACGGTCGTAAATATCGGCAAGCAGGCGTTTTACCGCTGCGTGAAGCTGCGGAGCTTAAAGCTGCCCTCCGGGCTCAAATACATAGGCGAAAGCGCGTTTTCCGGATGCAGGGCGTTGACTGAGCTCAGCATTCCGAACGGCACTCTGCACATAGAAAAGCACGCGTTTTCCGGATGCAGGCGGCTTGTGCGGCCGCATATTCCCGACTCCGTCGGATTTGTAGGCGAAAACGCATTCGACGGCTGACAAAGGCTCCCCCGAAACTGCACACTGTCTCGGGGGAGCTTTCTATACTTTCTATACTATTTTAGGGCTCGTGCGCCAGTCTGCGCCGCCGCGGCGCTCCTGCTGCGCAGTGTAGCCCAGGACATACAGGTCATGCGCCGAGCTGCAAAGCTCAAACAGTCCGCGGCAGTCGGTATCGTAGTTCTTTATATCCGCGGGCTTTGTTATTATCGGAATACGCGCTCTGCCGCCCATCTCCCGCAAAAGTGCGCACCCGCGCTCGTTTGCAGCCAGAACACGCGCATACGGCGGAGTGTCGGCTGCCATATCGGCGGTAACGCCGAGCGCCGCACACATGACCATTCTGCGGATACGGCTGAGGGCATACCTCTTGCTTTTTGAGGCGGCGAGAATAGCGTCGATGCTGCATTCCTCCTTTGCCGCGCGGCATATACGGTTGTGCAGTCCCTCTGCGGCATCGGGCAGCTTTTCGTAAAAGCTGCCGGGCAGCATCCTCAGTCTTGACAGTATGGCGCTCTCAAGCGCATCTGCCATTACCGGTCCCCTGCCGAGCTTATCCTCTCTGCGGTAGACCGCATAGGCGCTGTCGGGAACCGAGCCGGATATGTCCGAGCCGGAGGATAGGCTGCGCCGTATCTCGGCGGCGGACTTGTGACCGGTGCCGTCGGACATTTTATCGTGACCCGATCCGAAGCGCTGCACCGTTACGGGCTTTATATTAAGCCCCAGATTATATATTGCCTTTATATACTCGACAGCAAGTATGTTGTTCGGCGTTTCAAGCTGGCACGCGGCTTCGCCTATGCGCCTTGCCACCGCTCTCTGGCGTGCGGCAGCAAACGGTATGCCCTCGTCGGCCGAAAGCTCCGCGCGTATCTGCGCACCGATGAGCGGGTCGATAAGCGTTTCCGCTATTGTTTCGAGTATCTCCGTTTCGCCGCACTCGCTGCCGAAGCTGAGGTGGGTTACGACTCCGGTCGAGCCAAGCAGCCCTACGGCGCCTCGCGCAAAGCCCTCGGCCGACGAGAGCGTCCACGGCAGCGGGAGCTCCAGAACAAGGTCTGCCCCGCTCATAACGGCGGCTTCGGCGCGGGCAAATTTTGAATACACGGCCGCCTCGCCGCGCTGGATGAAATCACCCGACATTGCGCACACGACCGGGCAATCCTCACCGAGCAGCTTTTTCGTTTCCGCAATATGGTGCTTATGTCCATAATGGAAGGGATTGTACTCTCCGACTATACCAATTACGCTCAAATCGCTCATACCTTTCAAAAATTACTTGATTTTTGTGCAAAATGTATTAGAATGTTTCGTGTATGATTTCATAATACAATTTTTTTGTGATTTTT
>CAVHZB010000127.1:0-4170 GCA_963640555.1 Phascolarctobacterium succinatutens | reverse complement strand
CTTGCCTGTGCGCTGACCGCCCTCATCTGCTCAAGCCTCGGGCAGGTCGGCGACCTTGCCGCTTCGCTTATAAAGCGAATGGCAGGTATGAAGGATTACAGCAATCTCATCCCCGGACACGGCGGTGTTATGGACAGAGTTGACAGCCTGTTGTTCTCCATCCCCTCTGCGTATTTCTGCCTGCTTGCCGCAGGAATCATATAAAGCTTTCGGAGTACGGACATGATCAAGACATTTTCCCAGCTCAAGAGATTGATGCTCATAATCAATCCCGTTTCCGGCAGGCGCACATCCCTGCGCTTTCTGCCGGACATTATCGGCATATTTACTCAGAGGGATTATGCCGTCACCGTGTTCCCCACGGCAAAGCGCGGCGATGCCACCGATTTTGCAAAGCACTACGGCAGCGAGTTTGACCTCATTGTCTGCATCGGCGGCGACGGTACCTTAAACGAGGTCATAACCGGCATCGTCTCCGGCGGATGCCATACTCCGCTCGGCTATATTCCGTCCGGCAGCACAAATGACTTTGCCGCGTGCCACGGCATATCCTCGGATATGCTCACGGCGGCTCATGACATAGTATCCGGCAAGCCTAAAAGCATAGACATAGGCAGGTTCGGAGATCAGTATTTTGCCTATGTCGCGGCCTTCGGTGCGTTCTCGTGGCTTTCATACACCACTCCGCAGAATCTTAAAAACGCGCTTGGTCACACGGCGTATCTGCTCGATGCGGTAAAGGATCTGCCCAAAATAAGGGCGCATCATCTGCGGCTTGACTTCGGCGATTTCTCCTGCGAGGGTGATTATATTTTCGGTGCGGTATGCAATTCCACCTCCGTTGCGGGCACGATAACCCTGCCGAGAACGGTAGTTGACACAAACGACGGCAAGTTTGAGGTGCTGCTCGTCCATGAGCCGCGCACCATAATTGATTTTCAGGGTATAATCCTCGGCGTTCTCACGCAGGATTACTCCTCCCCGTTTCTTGATTTCTTTCAGGCAAGCGAGCTGAAGATCACGGCTCCGAAAAAGCTCGACTGGTCGCTCGACGGCGAGCGAGGCTGCGGAGCGGTGAGCCACGGGATCGAAATTCTGCCCGGCAGACTTACTCTCATATGCTGATATGTATTGGAAAATTACCGCCGGATGCGGTAATTTTTCATGAGGTCCTATGAAAAAAATATTTAACACGATAAACAACTTCATGATCGAAATGAGCGAGGACAATGTGGACGCTCACGCTGCGGCAAGCGCGTTTTACATGTTCATGTCACTCGTCCCCTTCGTTGCGCTCCTGACGGCAATAATCCCTTACACCGGGCTTTCGCAGGACACGCTTTTCGACGCGATAGAGCGCTACATTCCGTCGGCGCTGCAGGCCATAATCGAGTCGGTCGTTGACGATATATACTTCGCCTCCGGTGCTGTCCTGCCGCTGTCGATACTTCTGACGATATGGTTGTCAAGCCGCGCATTTTCGGCGCTCATACGCGGTATAGAGGACATCTTCCGTTCGCCCAAGTATTCCTCGTTCCTGCGCCGCAGCCTGTTTGCCTGCATATACACCGTCGGCATGATAGCCGTCGCGATCGCGGTGCTTGCGCTAATGGTGTTCAGCAAGGAGATATATTATCTTATAGACTCGCATCTTCCCGCCGTCTCACCGGCGCTGGCGCTGCTGCTGAAGCTGAGATTTCTCGTCGCGTTTCTGGTGCTGATGCTGGTTTTCCTTGCAATGTACAAGGGCGTTCCGGGCGTTAAGATAAAGCTGCTGCACCTGCTGCCCGGCGCGGCAGTCGCATCTGCGGCGTGGCTGCTGTTTACATGGCTGTTCTCGCTGTTTATCCGCTATATGAACTATTCGACCTACGGCAGTCTGGCGGCGATAGTTATATCCCTGCTGTGGATGTACTGGTGCATGTACATCATACTGTTCGGAGCCTCCGTCAATGAATTTATTCGAGAGGCACGATCGTAGCATTTTTGCAGCAGTTTGAACAAAAACTTGATGTAATTTTTATTGATATTTACAAGCAGCAGCAATCGTGCTATAATTGCTGCTGTTTGAATTTTTTGCTGTTCAGGTGAAACGAATGAATAAAGACAATTCTCTTGCGATGTTTGAAAACGAGTCCATTGCAAAGCTTATGCTGAAGTTTTCGCTGCCCGCGATTGCTTCGATGGTCGTGAACTCGATATATAATATAGTTGACCAGATATTTATAGGTCAGGGTGTCGGTATGTACGGAAATGCCGCAACGAATCTCACCTTCCCTCTCGTTACCATAGCAATGGCTATCGGTACGCTAATAGCGGACGGCTGCGTTGCCTATTTCAGTCTTAAGCTCGGCCAGAAAAACTATGACGAAGCTGCCCGCACCATGGGCAACGGCATTACCATTTCCCTTATAGCCGGTCTTATCATAACCTTGTCAATGGAGCTTCTGCTGACGCCGGTCCTTAATCTGTGCGGCGGCACGAAGGTCGCGGCGGAGACCTTCGGATATGCCGTTGAATATGCAAGCATAACGCTCATAGGTATTCCGTTTGTATGCATAAGCATGACGGTCAACAGCATTATCCGCGCTCAGGGCAGTCCGAAATATGCGATGTTTTCAAATATGGCGGGTTGTATACTCAATGTCATACTCGATGCTTGGTTTGTGCTCGGTCTCGGCTGGGGCGTAGCCGGTGCCGCATGGGCAACGATAATAGGTCAGGCGCTTAACTTCGTGCTCGCCATCGCTTATATTCCGCGTCTTAGGGGTATCAAATTCAAGAGTGAATACGCAAAGCCATGCGCAAAAACACTTGCCTCGTTTCTGCCGCTGGGCATATCGAGCTTCTTTACGCAGTTCGGCTCGACGATCGTTGTTATCTGCATGAATAATCTCACCGTTAAGTACGGCATCGAGAGCGTCTACGGTCCGGATATCCCGCTTGCGGCATTCGGCATCGTTATGAAGGTAAACTCCATCATCGTCAGCGTCATGGTAGGTCTCGGCATAGGCAGTCAGCCCATAGTCGGCTACAACTACGGCGCCGGGAATTTCCGCCGCGTCAGGGCCACCTACCTGCGCACCATAATTATCGGTCTTACGGTCGGCGTTATCGGCTGGGCATGCTTCCAGCTGTTCACACAGGAGATAATAAACATCTTCGGTCAGGAAAATGATCTGTACAACGAGTTTGCGCTCAAGTGCTTCCACATTTTCCTCGGCGTTATATTCCTTGTCGGCTTCCTGATACCGTCGGGTATATTCTTCCAGTCTATCGGAAAGCCCGCCAAGGCAATGGTATGTACCATCACCCGCCAGCTCGTGTACTTCCTGCCGTGCGCCTACATTCTCTCCGGCATTATGGGCATTGACGGTCTTCTGTATGCAGGTCCCGTCGGCGACACGCTTGCCGTTATCACGGTAGCTGTGCTTATAATCGGCGAAATGAGGATAATAAACCGCAATATAAAAGTGCAAAACACCTGAATCCGCTCTAAAACCGCTCCGTTATTATGACAGAGCGGTTTTTTGTTGAACGGCGCCGGAAGCTGTTGTATGATATGGATATGCGGTATTATCGGAGGTAATCTCTGTGAGGATTGTTTTTTTCGCCGTTATCATCGCTTCCGTGCTCGGCGCGGTGCTGTTCGGCATTATGGCATTTAAATCGCGCGGCGGGGAGCATGGCAAAAAGCTTATAGTATGCATTGCTATAGCGCTTATCGCGGTGCTTGCAATGCCCGCAAAGGAGCCGGCATCGCCGGTGATAGCTGAAACGCACATAACCCGGGGGCCGGTCGCCGTGACCGCAGCTCCGGTACCGGCGGAGACCGGCGCGGCGCAGCCTGAGAGCACTGACGATGCGGGCACTGCCGGCGGCAGCTTCGTCGCCAGCGTGCAGTCGGATAAGTACCATTTGCCCGACTGCTCCTCGGCAGGCAGGATCAGCTCGGAAAACAGGATATGGTTTGATTCCGCCGAGGAGGCCGAGGTCTCCGGCTATTCCCCCTGCGGGCGATGTAAGCCGGGTTAAAAGGCTTTGTAAAAAATGTTGGGGCAGACGTTTGTTAAGAATGTTGCTGCACCCGACATTTTTTATTGCAAAAGGACTCGGCAAGATGGTAGAGGTCTACAGAAGCGCATACAGCGGCATTCTCAGCGCTGACGA
>CAVHZB010000126.1:0-4171 GCA_963640555.1 Phascolarctobacterium succinatutens | reverse complement strand
TCTGAACGTCGTCGTTATCCTCGAACATGTCGAGCATCTTCTGCATGTTCTTGATGTCGTCCTCGCCGGTGAGCTTTATATAGCCGTTCTGCGGGAGCATTTCGACCTGAGCGGAAAGAAGCTTATAGCCTGCCGCGCTGATCTTCTCTGCTACCGGAGAAACATCATCGGGTGCGGTGTACACTACGAAGGTCTCACCGTCGGGCTCAAAATCATCGGCGCCGGCATCGAGCACTTCCATCATTACCTCGTCCTCATCGAGCTCCTCGTCCTCGTTGTCGATGACGATAACGCCTTTTTTATCGAACGACCATGATACGCAGTTTGCAGCACCCATGTTTCCGCCGTATTTATCGAAGTAGTGACGGATCTCGCCCGCAGTGCGGTTGCGGTTATCGGTCATGGTCTCGACTATGACCGCAACGCCGCTGGGACCGTAGCCCTCGTAAACTATTTTTTCATAGTTATCGGTGTTGCCCGCACCGAGAGCCTTGTCGATCGTACGCTTGATGTTATCATTTGGCATATTCGCGGCTTTTGCCTTGGTGATGACCGCTGCAAGGCGCGAATTGTTATTGGGGTCGCCGCTGCCGCCTTCTTTAACGGCAACGATCATTTCACGCGCGATCTTTGTAAATGCCTGAGCGCGTTTTGCGTCGGCTGCACCCTTGGTTTTCTGTATATTATGCCATTTGGAATGTCCGGACATATATTCAACAGCTCCTCTAATAGTATTATTATTGCGAATTAACGGCAGTTATTTTATCACAACACATCATCCATTACAAGTGGAAATTACCTGATTTTGCGGCACTCAAGATAATATCGCTTATCGTTGCCGTGCCCTATGGAAAAGCTCTTCTTCGGGAACGGTCCGCCGCTCATCACCGAAGTGAACAGCTCCGACTTCTCCATGCGCGGCAGAAGTATCCCCGCGCAGCCGGTGCGATGCGACATTTCGTTGCATTGCTCATCACCGTGGATATAGTCGATATATCCGCCGTGGCGCTCGGTGTAGCTCTTGCAGAAGTCCTCGCAGGCTCCGATGAGCTGGCCGATCGTCATGCCGGAAACCGAAAGCTCTTCATCTTCACCGCCGGTCATAAGTCTGATCTGTCTGCCGGTGCCTGGGTTTTCTGCGAAAAACTCCCTTGCTTCATCTATGAAGTCTGCCGGATCGGTGTCGAATATGACCTTGTGTATGGGCTCAAAGGCTATGGACGCATCATGGATATTAACAAGCTCCGCGAGCGCATATCTTGCGGGACAGCCGTCATATTCGCTCTCGGGAATATGAGCCTTGACCTCCTCCCAGTGTTGCTTTGCGGCCGCCAGACTGTGGTTGCCGTCACCCATCGCAAAGATGATGGCATTATCCGCACTGCCGTATTTTTTTGCGAGCAGCTTCTCATCGCCGAGCCTTTCCGCGGCTGCGGCAAGCACTTTTACATCGGAGACGAGCCAGCCCTTTATACTGCCGCCGCCCTGCATGAGCTCAAAATCATACACCTTTTCGCCTTTTTTTACGGCGGAAAATACCATATCCTCGGCATCGTCCATAAATATCATGATATGCGGCATTTCAAGAGGTGCGTTTTTTCTTATCCTGACTCGCGGCGGGAGACGGTCCTCGACGGTAAATTCTGTAGCGCGTATCGGGCTTGCGGCGCCCTCACGCCAGTCATATGCTTCAAGGTCGAACATACCGACTATCCCGCGCCTGACCATGCCGTTTTCAAGTGTTCTCTCAAGATAAACATAGCTGTTCCGGAAGCATCTGAACAGTCCGGAATCAAGATACTCCTGCATTACCGCGTTTATAGCGGCGCTCTCCGTCTCGGGATCCTTCTCGCCGAGCTCGACCTCCGGCAGCATCATGCGGAGCGTTGATGGCGCGGTGCCGACAAGCTTACGCACGCTGCGCCAATATTCCGGCTCGGATGTAAACTGGTCGCACGCGACTACGCTCCATTTATGCATATCGCAGTCGGGAAGCAATATATCCGCAGGTTTAAAAACTTGCACTCACAATACCTCCAGTGCTATCTGCGTCCATGTTTCCATGAACTCATAGTTTTCCCTCAGCCCGTCGGGTGTCATCCACAGCCCCTCAAGCTTCTCGGTCTCGCGCACAGATACATTTCCCTGCACCGGAAGCGTGAAGCACGCGCCGAGATGCACGCTGCCTACTGCGTTGGAATCATCGTTTATAAATCCGCATGGCGTGAGCTCGCCGTGAGTCTCGACCTCGACCTCCTCGCCTATCTCGCGCCAGAGTCCTCGCATGAGCAGGTCTCCATGCTCGTCAACGGGATTTATATGTCCCCCTATTCCTATGGATATCTTTCCGTGCAGTCTTGTCTCTCCGCCTTTATTGAGCCGGCGGGTAACAAATACCTCATCGCCGCGGCGGAGGATAACATACGGGATTATCTGCTTATAATCCGGGCGCTCCTCTGCCTCGGCGCGGGGCATAAATTCGTGCTCACGGACTATAATGTCAAAAAGCTCATCGGTTTTTTCCCTTATAAGTCCGTTTCTGCCGGAGATGTAGCCTTCGATCTTTTCGCGTTTTACTACCAATACCTGTTCCATCATTCTTCCCACTTTGCCGATCTTTCCACTGCCTTGAGCCACTTTTTATGCAGAGCCTCAGCCTCCTGAGCATCCATGCTCGGCCGGAATACTCGGTCCGACTCACGAACAGCGCCTATGTCGCTTATATCCTTCCATACACCGACGGCAAGACCGGCAAGGAACGCAGCGCCGAATGCCGTGGTCTCCACCATTTTAGGACGGTCAATTGGCTTGCGCAGGATGTCCGACTGGAACTGCATCATAAAGTTATTTACGGATGCGCCGCCGTCAACGCGCAGCACCGACAGGGGCTCGCCGGCATCCTTTTCCATTGCGTCGAGCAGATCCTTCACCTGATATGCAATGCCCTCAAGCGCCGCTCTGGCAATGTGTGCCTTCGTAGAGCCGCGGGTGAGACCGACTATCGCGCCTCTGGCATACATATCCCAGCGCGGTGCACCGAGACCCGTGAACGCCGATACGAGATACACGCCGCCGTTATCCGGCACCGATGTTGCAAGAGCTTCGCACTCGGAGCTTGTTGCAAGAAGTCCTACCTCGTCGCGCAGCCACTGGATGGAGCTGCCGGCATTAAAAACACTGCCCTCAAGAGCATATGTTGTCTTGCCTCCGATAGACCATGCAACGCTCGTTACGAGACCGCTGGCGCTGCGGACGGACTGGTCTCCCGTGTTGAGAAGCGTGAAGCAGCCGGTGCCGTATGTATTTTTTGCCTGTCCCTTCTCTATGCAGCCCTGACCCATGAGAGCCGCCGCCTGATCACCTGCCGAGCCGCACACCGGCACGCCTGCGAGCATCTCAAGTCCCGTTATTCCGGGAGCGACCTTGCCGTAGATCATCGACGACGGCACCGGCTCCGGCAGCATCGACATAGGAATGCCGAGCTTTGCGCACAGTGTCTCATCCCATTTGAGCGCGTTTATATCAAACAGCATCGTGCGCGAGCAGTTTGAATAATCCGAAACATGAGCCTTACCTCCCGTGAGGTTCCAGATAAGCCACGAGTCGACATTGCCGAAAAGCAGCTCGCCGCGCTCCGCGCGCTCTCTCGCACCGTCTACATTATCGAGTATCCACTTTATCTTCGTGCCGGAGAAGTAAGCATCTATCAGCAGTCCCGTCTTATCTCTTACATAGTCTCCTATTCCGTCATGCATAAGCTCATCGCATATTGCGGCCGTCCTTCTGCACTGCCACACGATGGCATTATAAACGGGCTTGCCGGTGTTTTTATCCCAGACTATCGTTGTCTCACGCTGATTGGTTATACCGATGCCGGCAATATCCGTCGGCGAGAGCTCGCTTTTCTCAAATGCCTCGGCAAGAGCGTGAAACTGTGTTTCCAATATGACCATAGGATCGTGCTCTACCCAGCCCGGCTTGGGATATATCTGAGGAAAAGGATACTGCGCTATTGTGACCGGAGTACCCTTTGCGTCAAATACGATCGCTCTGGAGCTTGTAGTTCCCTGATCGAGTGCAACAACATAACCGTTCATTTGCATACCTCCATGTTTAACTGCTTACTAAATTCGTTGCATTTTGCCGTATTTATGCTATAATTTACACTATA
>CAVHZB010000125.1:0-4241 GCA_963640555.1 Phascolarctobacterium succinatutens | reverse complement strand
CGGCGGAAATGTCGGCAGTCGTGCCGAATTTACCGACCGCCCACAGATCGACGGCTCCGTACAGTGCCTGCAGCATCAGTGCCAGCAGCACCGGAACGGCAAATTTCAAAAGCGAAGGCAGGACAGCACCTTCCAAAAAGTTATTTTCTGTTCGTTTCATCGGTCGAATTTATTTCTTCGAAATTGATCTGCGAAATTATATCCAGCATTTCGCAAAACCTGCCGATCTCCTCCGGCGTGAAGCGCTCGGTGAGGCGCTTGACCGCCTCGCTGTCCTGGCGGCGGAACACCTTGTACTGCGGTATCGCTTCCTCGTTGACGGTCAGATAGTTTTTGCGCCTGTCCTTCGGGTCGGGCGTTTTCGTGATAAGTCCCTGTCGCAGCAGCTCGTTGAGCTTCAGGGTAACTCCGGGCTTTGAGATATTCAGCAGCTCCGCCAGCCTCGACGCCGTGCATGTTCCGTTCATGGTGTAGATAAGCTCGATATACAAAAGGCTGTTGTAGGTGATGCTCTCATCGACAAACTTCCTGTTCATCAGCCGCAGATCGCATAGTGCGCTGCTGTAATAAAAAGTATCAAGTGCTTTCCGTAAATTCATGCTTTACCTCGATCGGTTAATTTATTATAATTAATATAGCTTAACTATTTTAAAAAGTCAAGGCCTTTTTTTGCGCGAAAAAGCCGTACCGGAAACCCGGTACGGCTAATGCTATTCGGTTTTGGCAGAAATTAAAGTATCTCTCCTCTTTTTCTCATGCCTGCGCGCTGTATGGTCTTTACGATCTCGACGATGATCATACCGACCATGCCGATACCCATAGCAATGACATACTCGCCGAAGGATACGGGAGTGAAGCCGAAGGCATCCGCAAGGAAGGGTACCTCGCAGACAAGGGTCGTTGCAGCGATGCTGCCGACGGCCGCCCATGTGAGCGCCATGTTCTTTGTGCCCATGGTGAAGATGCAGCCGCGCAGAGATCTCATGTTGAAGCTGTGGCATATCTCTGCCATGGACATTGTAAGAAACGCCATCGTCGTTCCGTCGGCACTGTCGGTTATCGTCCAGACGCCGGTCTCGATATAGTGACCTACAAAATATGCTGCGAGTACGAGCGCCGAAATGAGAACGCCCTGATACGCTATATCAAAGCCCATGCCGCCGGCAAAGATACCGTCGTTTGCCGCTCTGGGCTTACGGCGCATAATATTCCCCTCAGCCTTTTCCATGCCGAGTGCAAGTGCCGGGAAGCAGTCGGTGACAAGATTTATCCACAGAAGGTGCACGGGCTTGAGTATCGTAAAGCCCAGCAGGGTCGCAACGAAAATGCTTATTACCTCGCTCATGTTCGAGCCGAGCAGGAACTGAATCGCCTTGCGGATATTGTCGTATATCCTTCGTCCTTCCTCAACGGCCCCGACGATGGTTGCAAAGTTATCGTCGGCAAGCACCATATCCGCTACATTTTTGGTCACATCGGTTCCGGTTATGCCCATGCCCACGCCGATGTCGGCGCTCTTTATGCTTGGCGCATCGTTTACGCCGTCGCCCGTCATGGCGGTAACGAAGCCCGCCTTGCGCCACGCCGTGACTATCCTTGTTTTGTGCTCGGGCTGTACTCGCGCATAAACGCTTATGCTTCTGAACTCGCGTTCAAATTCCTCGTCGCTCATTTCGCTGAGCTCCGATCCTGTTATCGCACGGTCGCCGTCGCGCAGTATGCCGAGCTCCTTCGCTATGGCTACCGCCGTGTCAACATGGTCGCCCGTTATCATGATGGCGCGGATGCCCGCTTCGTTGCACTCGTCTATGGCTGCCTTTACCTCGGGGCGCACGGGGTCTATCATTCCGCTGAGTCCGAGGAAGCACAGGTCATGCTCAAGGTATTCCGGCTCGGTGCTGTCGGGCTCGGATTCCCACACGCGCATTGCGCATGCAAGCACTCGCAGCGCCTTATCCGCCATCGCCTTGTTGTTTTTCAGTATCTCGGCGCGGTACTCCTCGGTCATGGGGAGCGCCTGACCGTCCTTGAGATAGTGCGTGCACAGACCGATTATGACATCGGGCGCGCCCTTGGTGTACTGCACGACTCCGTTAGGTGCAAGGTGCAGGGTGCTCATCATCTTTCTGCCGGAGTCAAACGGTGCCTCGCCGCAGCGCGGGAATGACTGCTTGAGCTGAGTTTTATTGAGCCCCAGCTTGCTCGCCCACGCGACGAGAGCCGCCTCCGTAGGTTCACCCGTAACGGTGCCGTCCTCATCTATCTCGGCGTCGCAGCACAGCGCCATTGCCCTTGCAAGCTCCTGCTCACTGCCGCCGAAGTGATCGACAACGGTCATTTTGTTCTGAGTGAGGGTGCCTGTCTTATCCGAGCAGATTATCTGCGCACATCCAAGCGTTTCAACAGCCGTAAGGCGGCGGATTATGGCGCTGCGCTTCGACATATTGGTAACGCCTATGGAGAGAACGACCGTTACAACGGCGGCAAGTCCCTCCGGTATGGCTGCAACTGCGAGTGAAACGGCTATCATGAACGAGTTGAGGATGACCTCAAAGCTCATGCCGCCCGCTCTCAGGAGCTGAACGGCAAATATGACGACGCATATGCCGAGCACCAGCCATGTGAGGATCTTGGAAAGCTGAGTGAGCTTAATTTGCAGCGGGGTCTGCCCGTCCTGCGCCTGAGCCAGCGCATCGGCTATCTTGCCCATCTCGGTGTCCATGCCTGTTGCGCAGACTATCATGGCGCCGCGGCCGTACACGACGGTCGAGCCCATATACGCCATATTGCGGCGGTCGCCGAGAGGTACATCCTTCTGACCGTCGGAGAGGTTTATTATGTCTATAAACTTGCTGACCGGAACGGACTCGCCGGTAAGCGCAGCCTCCTCTATCTTGAGGCTGGCATTGTCTATTATCCTGCCGTCGGCCGGTACCGCATCGCCGGCTTCAAGCAGCACCACATCGCCGACGACGAGCTCTTCGCTGTGCACGGTGACTATTTTGCCGCTGCGCAGCACCTTTGAGGTAGCCGCCGACATTTCCTGAAGCGCCTCTATCGCTTTTTCCGCCTTGTTCTCCTGATAAACGCCCAGCACGGCATTGACTACAACGACGAATAAAATGATGATGACATCGGCAAAGCTCTCGCCCTGCGTTACCGCCAGCACACCGCTTATCGCCGCCGCCACGAGCAGGATTATTATCATCGGGTCTGCCATCTGCGCGAAAAACTGCTTTATGATGGAGTCCTTTTTGGGCTCCTTGAGCTTGTTTTTCCCGTTTTCGGCAAGCCTGCGCTCGGCCTCGGTCTCGCTCAGACCGTTTTCGCTGCTGTCAAGCTGCGATATAACGAGGTCTTTTTCTTCGCAATAGTACTTCATGCATTATCCTCCCTGAAGAAATAAAAAAGGCTTCTACGGCAAAATCATTTTTGCCGTAAAAGTCTTGCAAATACAGTGTAGTACTCGGCACACCGAACCTTTCGGTCGTGATGACGATATGCCGAACGCCGTCTGGCGCACGCTACTCCCTTTTAACCCGCTTAGAATATCATATTTCGCCGCGTGGAGTCAATCATTTTTTTGGATTTTACAAAAATTTAATCAAGCTTCACCGACGGGAGGTTCCACTTGTATATCGTCGCGAAAACGCGCAGCGCGAAAATGAGAAGCATACCGCACCCGACGGACAAAAGCTGAGGTGCACCGAGCGCGTACATCACATAGTACAGCCCGCCGCCGAGCAGAGACGCAACAGCGTACACACGCTTTCTGAGCACCTTGGGCATGGTGTTTGTCATAACATCGCGCAGCATGCCTCCGCCGACGCCCGTGCACATGCCGACGAACAGAACTAAAATGACATTATCGCTCACGGGCATGGCGGCGTTCATGCCGGAAACGGTGAACACCGCAAGACCCACAGCATCAAAAATGTTGTTGACCGCATCGAGCTTGTCCAGATGCAGCTTGTACTTTTCGCTCCTGAGATACGCATCTATGAACACTGCCAGCGCCGCAACGACGGAGATGAGCAGGTACCAGTAGCTCACAAACATCACCGGCGGTATCCTGCCTATGAGCACATCGCGCATAACTCCGCCGCCGAGCGCCGTCGTCACCGCAAGAAACAGCACGCCGAACACATCGGCCTTTTTCTTGATGGCTACCATTGCTCCCGACACGGCGAAGGCCGCCGCGCCTATGAGCTCAAGGATGAACATTATCTCGTCCATCAGAC
>CAVHZB010000124.1:0-4255 GCA_963640555.1 Phascolarctobacterium succinatutens | reverse complement strand
GCATATTTGGGGGTTGTTGAAGATGAGTGAAGCAATACTGAAGATCAATGACCTCAAGGTCAACTACGGCGGCATCGAAGCCGTTAAGGGTATAAGCTTTGATGTCCCCAAGGGACAGATAGTAACGCTTATCGGCGCAAACGGCGCGGGCAAGAGCTCGACTCTGCGCGCAATATCCGGTCTCGTAAAGCCCTCAGGTGGAACGATAGAGTTTGAGGGCGAGAATATAACCGGCAAGGACCCGACAGCTATCGTCACAAAGGGCATAACCCTCGTTCCGGAGGGAAGAAAAATATTTCCGGACCTCACGGTGCTTGAAAATCTCAAGATAGGCGCGTATCTGCGAAAGGACGACCTGACCGACGACCTTAACTGGGTGTATGACCTGTTTCCGAGGCTCAAGGAGCGCTCGTGGCAGGAGGGCGGCACTCTCTCCGGCGGAGAGCAGCAGATGCTTGCGGTCGGCAGGGCACTGATGAGCCGTCCCAAGGTCATCATGATGGACGAGCCGTCGCTCGGTCTTGCGCCGATCATCGTCCGCGGCATTTTTGATATCATAAAAGAGATCAATGCCCGCGGAGTTACGGTGCTTCTGATAGAGCAGAATGCAAATATGGCGCTCAAAACCGCCCATATCGGCTATGTTCTCGAAACAGGCCGGCTCACGATCTCCGGCTCCGGCAGTGAGCTGCTTGCAAACGAACAGATAAAAGCGGCATATCTCGGCACATGAGATGAATAATAAAAACGGATGTACGATGTAACGGTACATCCGTTTTTTCGCCTTTGCGCTGTGTGCTGCGGCAAATACAGCGCAAAATGCGTTTAACTGCGCTGCATCAGTGACGCGCTGCGGAAAAAGCGCGGTATTATTATTGACAAAAATAAATGGTTAGATTAAACTAACCATGTTAGTCAAAACTAACGCGGAGGTTTTTATGACGCTTGATAAGCTGCCGGCAGGCAAAGCTGCCGTAATACTTGCGGTGGGCGGCGAGGGTGATCTGCGCTGCCATCTGCTCGATATGGGTCTTATACCGCGCACTGAAGTGACAGTGCGCAAGGTCGCTCCGCTCGGCGATCCGCTGGAGCTGTACCTGCGGGGCTATACCATGACTCTCCGCAAGGAGGATGCCGCGCGCATAGAAGTAAGACCCGTGGAGGAAATATAGTATGCTGATAGCACTCGTAGGCAACCAGAACTGCGGAAAGACAACGCTTTTCAATCAGCTCACCGGTTCAAACCAGCATGTGGGAAACTTCCCCGGAGTCACCATAGAGCACAAGATAGGACAGATCATCGGCTGGAAAAATTACGAGCTGGTCGATCTGCCGGGTATCTATTCTATACGACCCTACTCCGGCGAGGAAAAGGTGACGCGCGACTTTATCATAAAGCGCAAGCCGGATGCGATAATAAACATCGTTGATGCGACGAATATAGAGCGCAATCTGTATCTGACCCTACAGCTCGTAGAGATGGGCAAGCCCATGGTGCTTGCGCTGAACATGATGGATGAGCTGCTCGGAAACCACGGCAGCATTGATATAAGCAAGCTGTCGGAGCGCCTCGGTATACCGGTCGTGCCGATAGCCGCCGCGAAAAACGACGGCGTGGAGGAGCTTATGCGCGTCGTCGCGGAAACGGCGGAGAGCGCAGCCAAGCCGCGGCGGATAGACTTCTGCTCTGCGGGACCTGTGCACCGCTGCATACATACCGTCAGTCATGTCGTAGAGGACCATGCCGATAAGATAGGCGTGCCCTCGCGCTTTGCGGCGACCCGTGCCATAGAGGAGGATGAGGACATAATATCCTCGCTCCGGCTCAGCGAAAACGAGCTCGAGCTCATCGGTCACGCCGTTCTGGAAATGGAGACCGAGGGCGGGCTCGACCGTAATGCGGCGCTTGCCGAGATGAGATATCGCTTTATAGAGGAGGTCTGCTCCGAGTGTGTCGTGAAGGCAAATGAGAGCAGGGAAATGCTCCGCAGCATCAGAATAGACAAGGTGCTCACGAACAAATACCTCGCTATTCCGAGCTTTATTGCTATAATGGGCTTTATATTCTGGATGACCTTCAGCGTCCTTGGAGCGTGGCTTTCCGACCTGCTGGCTCTCGGCATCGACAAGCTGACGGATATGGTAGATGCGGCTCTTACCGCGTATGGGCTCAATCCCGTTGTACATAGCCTTGTCATAGACGGCGTTTTCGCCGGTGTAGGAAGCATGCTGAGCTTTCTGCCGATAATAGTCGTGCTGTTTTTCTTTCTTGCCATTCTGGAGGATACGGGCTATATGTCACGCGTGGCGTTTGTCATGGATAAGCTCCTGCGCCGCATAGGTCTGTCCGGGCGCAGCTTTGTGCCCATGCTCATAGGCTTCGGCTGCTCTGTCCCGGCTATCATGGCAACACGCACGCTGTCATCCGAGAGAGACCGGAAAATGACGATGCTTCTCATTCCGTTTATGAGCTGCTCGGCAAAGATACCTATTTACGCCGTGTTCACCGCCGCATTTTTCCCGCATAACGGCGGGCTTGTAATGACCTGCCTGTACATTTTCGGGATGCTCGTGGGCATAATAGCCGCAAAGATCCTGAGCAAAACGGTATTCACGGGAAAGCCGGTGCCGTTTGTAATGGAGCTTCCGAACTATCGTATGCCGTCGCTGAAAACCGTGCTGCTGCTGATGTGGGAAAAGGCGTGGGATTTTATTCGCCGTGCGTTCACCGTCATTTTTGCAGCTACCATAGTCATATGGTTTTTGCAGACCTTCGATGTCCGCCTGAATGTCGTCGGGCAGGACAGCACCGACAGCCTGCTTGCCATCATAGGCACATGGATAGCCCCCATATTTGCGCCGCTCGGCTTTGGCGACTGGCGGGTCGCAACGGCACTCTTAACGGGGCTTATGGCGAAGGAGGCGGTCATAAGCACGCTCGGAGTGCTCATGAATGTCGGCGCAAGCCTCGGCAGCGCAGCTCTCGGAACGCTGTTTACTCTGCCGTCTGCGATCAGCTTTCTCGTATTCTGCCTGCTGTACACTCCGTGCGTTGCGGCCCTTGCCGCACTCAGGCGCGAGCTCGGCAGCGGTGTGAAAACGGTGCTCGTCATGCTGTCACAGTGCTGCGTGGCATGGCTCGTGGCCTATATAGTGTATAATATCGCAGGGGCGGTGGTCTGACATGGAAGCAGCGATAATCGCCGTGCTCGCCGTGTGGCTGGGCTTTGCGATACGCAGCATGAAAAAGGGCAGAGGCTGCTGCGGTAAATGCTCAGGCTGCCGGGATAATTGCAAGGACTGTAAAAAATAAATTTTAACGCTCGAACGCATAGGTTCGGGCGTTTTGTATATTTTCGGATGCATCAGTCCACAATATAGATAAATCCAACAGGAGGTTTATCTATGCAGAACGAAAAAAACGGCAGACTTGATAAGTTTTTTGCCGGCAAGGGCTTTTACATAGTCCTTGCGCTATGTGTGATCGTAATAGGTATATCGGCATACAGCCTTGCGGCCGAGACGGGGCAGAATGCCTCCGACGGTTTAGACACCGGAATGAGCGTCAGCCGGTCCACGATGCCGCCTCAGCAGAGCACCCAGCCGGATGTAAGTACTCAGCCCCCTCAGCCGGTGGATGTGCAGGATGAGAATATCATTGCTGCCGGAACATGGACTCAGGAGGATGTATGGCAGGAGCCGGAGACATGGAAATGGCCCGTGTCGGGCGAGATCGAGCGCAAATACAGCGTTGATGCGCTTGCCTATGATGTGACCATGGCGGATTGGCGCACCCATGACGGCGTGGATATTCTTGCCCGTCAGGGCGAGGTCGTTGTCGCCGCTGCTGACGGTACCGTCGAGAGCGTAAAGCAGGATGATCTGTACGGTACGACCGTTGTCATAGACCACGGAGCGGGCATAAAAACCACCTATTCAAACCTTGCGGACACTCCGACGGTCGCACAGGGCGACAAGGTAAAGTGCGGGGATGTCATAGGTTCGGTAGGCAAAACCGCCATCTGTGAGATAGGACAGGGCAGCCATATCCACTTTGCCATGAGCAAGGGCGGCGAGAGTGTGGATCCGATGAATTATCTGCCGGCGTAAGCAAAAGAGTTTTTTTGCGGAAAATCGAAAAAATGTGTTGACAATCCGGGCTATGTCTAGTATAATTCCAATTGCTCATTTGAGAAATGGCGGCATAGCTCAGTTGGCTAGAGCATGCGGTTCATACCCGCAGTGTCCCCGGTTC
>CAVHZB010000123.1:602-4297 GCA_963640555.1 Phascolarctobacterium succinatutens | reverse complement strand
GGATATAAATGCCCATAATCCACTCAAAAGTAATAGGCTATTTATATATTTTAATTCTTGAAAAAGCATAGATGAGCAGTTATAATATTTTCATTATATACGGAGGTGACATATATGAAACCAGTATCTAAAATTGCGGAGGCAGTCCGGGCATCAACTACGCTTGCGGTTGACAGCCTTGCAAAGCAGATGAAGGCTGACGGACTTGATGTCGTGGGCTTTGGTACCGGAGAACCGGATTTCAATACTCCCGACAATATAAACATGGCAGGCATCAGAGCTATTTGCGACGGCAAGACCAAGTATACCCCGGCAGCGGGTATAATTCCTCTTAGGAAAGCGATAGCACAGAGGCTCAAGGAGGACTGCGGCGTTGAGTATGACTATACACAGATCGTTGTTGCAAGCGGTGCAAAGCACAGCGTGTACATCGCACTTGCGGCGATAACCAATCCCGGTGATGAGATAATCATTCCTGCGCCGTTCTGGGTAAGCTATTATGAGATGGTCCGTATGGTCGGCGGAACTCCCGTTATTGTTGAGGCGGGTGAAGCTCAGGACTTTAAAATTACAGCAGAGCAGCTTGAAGCGGCAATAACCGATAAGACCAAATGCCTGATGATCAATAACCCCTCCAACCCCACCGGAATGATATACTCCGCCGATGAGCTGCGCGCTATTGCGGATGTCTGCGTTAAGCATGACCTGTATATACTGGCAGATGAGATATACTATCAGCTTATATACGATGGGATAGAGTTCACCAGCATTGCAAGCCTCGGTGAGGATGTCAAGGAGCGCACCCTTCTCATAAACGGCGTTTCCAAGTCCTATGCAATGACCGGCTGGCGCGTTGGATATTGTGCTGCGAATAAAACTCTTGCAAAGATAATGTCCAATTTCCTGAGTCATTCGACGGGAGCCCCGTCCACTATTAGCCAGTGGGCATCCGTAGAGGCTCTCAGCGGTCCTCAGGAGGGCATTGAAGCGATGCGTAGGGCCTTCCTTGAGCGCCGCGATTACATCGTCAAGCGCATAAATAGTATACCCGGTGTTAGCTGCATAACCCCCAACGGCGCTTTCTATGTAATGATGAACATTGAAAAGCTGGTTGGCAGGACTCTTGGCGGAAAGCTCATTGAGAACGACGATGATTTTGCCGTTGCGCTGCTTGAAAAGGCTCTTGTGGCGGTCGTGCCTTGCTCCGGCTTTGGAATGAAAAACTTCGTGCGCTGGTCTTATGCCGCATCTATGGAAAACATAGAGAAGGGCCTTGACCGTCTTGAAAAATTCATCGCAGAATGATATAATGTCTCTGGCGGGAGTTATATCTTGTAATTAATGATATAAAGATCACCCCATGAACATAGCTTGTTAATGGGGTGATTTTGTGTTTATTACTATAAAGCTCAAGGATATTATAAAGCCTGCTGCGGTAATTGCACTGATAGCGGCACTTGTTTTTACGGCATCATTTGCGCTCCCGAAAATGAGCATTGATACCGTCAGCACCTACAGGACCTGCACGCTTGTTATTGACGCGGGACATGGCGGAGTCGACGGCGGAGCCGTTTCGGCTTCAGGTAATAAGGAAAGCGATATAAATCTTAGTATAGCTTTGAAAATGGCTTCGCTGTGCAGCTTTCTCGGAATAAAGCATGTGCTTACCCGCGAAAGCGATGTTCCGACCTCGACTGAAAACTACAGTGAGCATGATAACCTTATAGCAAGGGCTGAAATAGCAAATTCCATTGAAAACGCAGTGCTTATAAGCGTTCATCAGAATAAATTTCCAAGCGATAAGGTGAGGGGAGCCGAGGTCATGTATTCTGACTCCGAGCAGGGCAAAGCCCTCGGACTTGTCGCGCAGCAAAATCTCGTCAGCGCCGTTGATCCGGAAAATCGACGGGTTGCAAGACCTGCTCCGACCGACCTGCTGCTCATGGCAGCTGTAAAATGTCCTGCTATACTTGCCGAATGCGGTTTTTTGTCGAACGACGAGGAAGCTCGACTCCTCTCGACAGATGCATATCAAATAAAAATTGCAGCTGCGCTTGTTAGTGCGTACATCACTTATTCAAATAATCAGTCTGCTGCATAGGAGATAACTGTTTATGAAACAAAAGACGGTGTTTTGCTGCTCGGAATGCGGCAACGAGACCCTGAAATGGAGCGGGAAATGCCTTGCATGCGGAGCATGGGACAGTCTTGTCGAGGTCAAGGCGGATATTAAAGGCAAATCCGGCGGCAGAGGCTCCGTAAGATCGGTCAATGTAAAGAAGCCAAAGCTCATTTCCGAGCTTGATACCGAGGCGGAACTCAGATTTTCAACAGGAATAGGCGAGTTTGACAGAGTACTTGGCGGCGGAGCGGTAAGAGGCTCGCTGGTATTGGTCGGCGGAGCACCCGGGATCGGAAAGTCTACGCTTCTTCTGCAGCTCTGCGGTTTGACCGATGCCGGTCAAACGATACTGTATGTCACCGGCGAGGAAAGTGAGAGACAGCTCAAAATGCGTGCACAGCGTCTCGGCGTTGACAAGGGTGAGATATATGTTCTTGCCGAGACCGGTCTCTCGGAGGTAATGGAGAATATTGAGGCGCTGTCACCGGATATTGTGATAATTGACTCAATACAAACCATGTTCGATGCCGATATAAGCTCGGCTCCCGGCAGCATAAGTCAGGTGCGTGAGTGTACAATGTCGATTATGCGCCTTACAAAGGACAACGGATTTACTACATTTGTGATCGGGCACATTAACAAAGAGGGAAGCATTGCCGGGCCAAAGGTGCTTGAGCACATGGTGGATTGCGTGCTTTACTTTGAGGGTGAGCGCAGCACCTCATTCAGAATACTTCGTGCGGGCAAAAACAGGTTTGGCTCCACAAATGAGATCGGCGTTTTTGAAATGAACGACAAAGGACTCAAGGAGCTTAAAAATCCGTCCGAGATATTGCTCTCAGGCCGTCCGCAGAATGCTCCCGGAACCTGTGTAACCTGTGTTATTGAGGGCTCAAGACCGATACTTGCCGAGATCCAGGCGCTTATAGCGCCGGCAGCATACAATTCCGGTCGCCGCAGCTCGAACGGCATTGACTATAACCGGGCAACGCTGCTGCTTGCCGTTCTTGAAAAGCGCGGCGGCATGTCGGTATCAGGCTGTGATGCATATATAAATGTAATCGGCGGATTGGAGCTTGAGGAGCCGGCAGCGGATCTTGCAACACTTCTTGCAATTGCCAGCAGCTTCAGAGATCTGCCGCTTGGCAGAGATATTGCGGCAGTCGGGGAGGTTGGACTGTCCGGAGAGATAAGGAGCGTCAGTAATATAAATTCCAGACTCTCGGAGATAGCTCGGCTCGGCTTTAAGCGCTGTGTGATACCGGCTCATGTTAAGGATGATATAAGGCGCCCAGAGAGCCTTGAGCTTATATCAGTCAAGGATATTCGCGAGGCAATAAAGGCAACACTTGGGTGAAAAATGGAGCGTTTTGTTGAATCACCGAATCTTCCGCAGGGAAGAGTAAGGAAGCTTATTCTTGGAGAAAAGTATAAAAATGTTCTGAATTTGCCGCTGATCGCGCAAAATATCGAGCCAATTTGGCTAAAATGTAATGAAAGTGTAGATGTGCGCTTGTCCGGACATTGCGACTTGATGGCAATGCACCTCGGAGGAAACGTATTGGCAGTTCAG
>CAVHZB010000123.1:0-592 GCA_963640555.1 Phascolarctobacterium succinatutens | reverse complement strand
GGACAAGAATGCCGATTGCAAATTAATTAACAATTTAGAAATGATATCCGTTGAAAAGCCAAAATTGAGCAGATATCCTTATGACGCACAATTAAATATGTGCATAGTCGGTGAACATCTGATATATAACCCCAAATCGGCTGCTTGTACGGTTGCCGAACTTATCAGCAAAACAAAGCTTGTTTGCAGGCAGGGATACACCAAATGTTCGATATCCGTGGTTGACGAAGGGTCTATAATTACCGCAGATAAAAAAATAGC
Organism: Phascolarctobacterium succinatutens; assembly: GCA_963640555.1. Classification (GTDB taxonomy): domain Bacteria; phylum Bacillota; class Clostridia; order Oscillospirales; family Oscillospiraceae; genus F23-B02. The sequence continues at coordinate 331 of CAVHZB010000123.1, read as the reverse complement.
AGCCTCGGCTCGTGGCGCCGGACTTGCGGTTTTGCTCGTGCGCGAAGATCTTACGGTTCTGGATGGATTTGAACACGGCTTTATAGGCGGAGCATCATTTAAAATAGACCGAAGCAAAATGGCGTTTACCGGAATTATTGAAGATGAAGTCGAGCGCAGTTCGATCGAACGCTTTCTGAACGAACGCGGTATAACGGCACTGTATCTCACGGAACGCCGAATATTCGATATAGGCAGTGCAATACCGATCACCGAAGAAATCAGCTGAAAGCATCTAATTTCCGTTATTGTCGGCTCTTAGGAGCTTTCGACTTTTTCAGCTCCCCTAAAT
>CAVHZB010000122.1:0-4358 GCA_963640555.1 Phascolarctobacterium succinatutens | reverse complement strand
ATAATCCCCGCATATGCGGTTTCCCGATAAGCCTCGGGCGGGTCGACGGAGCCGTTTCCGTCAAAAATATATATGGGGGTTCGCTCAGGGAGATAAATCTCCCTGAGCATTTCTCCGAATAGGGTAAATTACTTGCCCCAGTAGTTTGCGAATGCGCTTACTGCGTTGTCGCCGGTATTTGCCGACTGGATAGCGTCAGCCGCGATGCTGATCTCGAAGTACTCGAGAGCTGCCATCTGGGCATTGTCTATCGACATGGGAATGGTCACGGTTTTAAACAGGGTCGCGGTCTCGCCGGGCTTGAGAACGCCGTTGTAGTAGAAGGTGTAGGTCAGGGTGTCCTTCTCGGTGTCCTCTACGGGAGCATCGACGCGGGTCCACTTCGTGCCGTCAAAGCCGCCGAAGATAGCGGTCAGGTCGGTGATGCCGTTAGCTGCGCAGACCTTCTGCCAGTTAGCAGCATTGGTAACGGTAACATGAACGCGGGCATACTGATCGTATCTGCCGGTGTTCTTGATGGTAGGATCCTTATCGAGCACATCGCCCGGCTGGATGCCGTCGTAGGTCTTGCCGATATCGGTCTTGTCGCCGTTCTCGTCGGTCTCGTAAACATCAATGGAGAACAGCTCGTCGGGGGTTACGGGGTTATTGGGGTCATACTCTGCGATCATGAACTTGTTGGTCACGGCGTCATTGCCGGTGAAAACAGCCAGAGTGCCGAAGGCGAGGATGGCTGCAAGGCAGACAACAACAGCAGTGATAAGAGCTTTTCTTTTCATTTCATTAACTCCTCAAATTGTTGATATGTAAGGGTTGTTTGCGCGGACAATTGCGGGATATCAGTCAAGCTTCCACTCTGTGGGTTCAAGACTATCCCAGTTGCCAACAGCGGCAAAGTTGGCAGCGTTAAATGCTTCAGTGGGCGTGCCGACGGAAGCCTGACCCAGATATGCGACAAATGCGAGACTAACAACATCGCCATTGGAGCCGAGATTGGTTATTTTATCAGCAACCGTAACCTTGTTGTCATTGAGGATCACTATATTCTTGAGAGTTTCTGGATCAGTCTTGTCAGAGAGTACTGCAGGCTCACCATCTACGGTATATACATAGATCTTACCTCCGTTCGGAGCGGTAACACCGGTAACCTCGGTCCAGCAGTTATTCATTGTATAAGAAAGACCGGTATTATTCAATCCGTCAATGACCTCGACATAGAGATATGCGGGAGCGTCGGTTTTTCCGGTGATGGTGATGAACGGGTTCTTGGGAATCTCGGTGTTGGGCAGGGCTTTGTATGCATTACCGGTGATCACATTGCCGTTTTTGTCCTTGTCGCCGGTAAATACATCCTCTTTCAGAGAGTAGCTGCCGTCATCGTTACGCACAGCAACATTCTCCTTCAGAGTGAACGAGCCGCCCTCATCTTCATCCTCGATGAGACTGCTGGTTGCGGTGAAGGTGTTGATTACAGGATTGTTGCTTGTTGACATGGACAGGACTGCGAGGGTTCCTGCTACTGCTATGCAGCATACGAGCACAACAGCCAGGATGGTGAGAAGAGTTTTTTTCTTGCTCATGTTTTGGATTCCTCCTATAAAAAAATTTTTGTTTCTATATATAAATCGCCCGCGTACCGCTTGCGACTATATACCTTCCTGATCCTTTATCCGTTGCTTTTTTTCCTCCGGACGGAACAGCTCCGGCAGTATCCACAGGAGCACCAGCACCAGCACGGCAACTATCGCAACATAGCGCCCGCTCTCGCTGGACACATAACTGGAAACATAGCCGAGCTTCGGCAGAGAAAACTGCACGACTCCGAGCACATTCTCATACAGCACCGGATTTCCGTCGCGGCTTTCGTTCGCGTCGCCCTGAGTGTAGAATCTGCGACCCTCGCGGTCGACCTCGACAACGCGGTGGGTCACGATGGTCGATTCCTCGTTTGCAACGAAGCTGATAACATCGCCCACGCCTATCTCATCAAGGGGGACCTCCTTTACATATATGAGGTCGCCCGGAACAAACTCCGGCGTCATCGAGGGGGAGAGCACCGCATACGGCGTGTATCCGATGAGCCGGACGCCGACCAGCGCCATCGCAAGCAGTATCACCGCAATAACGAGCACCGTCGTCAGTACATTCCAGACCGTTCTCAGCGGCGATCTCTTGCGCCGCACCCTTTTTGAGCGCCTGTTCTCCGCAGGAGCGGGAGCTTCGGGCTCCGGCTCGGGAGCTTCCTCGACGACCGGCACCTCCGGCGGGGGAGTGACCGGCTCCGGTGCGGGAGCGGGAGCAGGCGTTGGCTTGACCGGCTCCGGCGTGACCCTGATATGTTCGGCAGCCTCCGCCTTAGCGGCAGCCGCCCTTTCGTCATATTCCTTTAAGTATGCCTCAAGCTCATCAATTGACGGACGGGGTAGATTAGCCACATTATCACCCCTTTTTTCACTTAAGCTGGCTGACTATCGACTGAGTCTGCCCGAGCAGCCCCTCAAGCTCTGCGTGAGCCGCGCAATAGTCGTCAAGCTTTTTCTTAACGCTGTCCCATGCAAGGTCGGCCTTGTACCTGCTTTCAAATTCCATCTTGCTGCACTTGGTACGGGTTTCCTCAAGCATCCTCTCCGTCTCGGCCTCCAGCGACTCATACCGCGCCTTGACTCCCGTAAGGTACTCATCCGCAGCCTTCTGCGCGGCTATAAGAACGCCGGATACCCTCAGAGCCTCCTCGGCTATCGAGCCGAGCTCACGGGGAGCGGGCTCCGCCTGCTGCTCGGCAGCCTTGGTCTTAAGCTGCTCGTTCTCTGCCTTTAGCTGCCTGATCTCGATCTCCTGGTCGCGGAGCATCAGCAGAAGATCATGCTTTGTAAGTTTTCCGATGTCGATCATCATTTTTGTCCTTCCATAGTAAACTGTAACGAAACCGACCCGACATATCGCCCACCAGCGTCTTAACGAACGGCTCCGTATGATTGTGTAGACATGTATATATACACTTTCAGGGCGCAAAAAAGCGACTATCAAAATGTATACTTTTTGATAGCTGAGCAATCGCGTGAAAATTGCAGCCTATATACCAGATCCTGAGCAAAGCGTGAAAAAAAGTCCGCGTTTTTGCAAGAAGATCCCTCAAAATTTCATAGAGAAGGCGACTATCAAAAAGTATACCTTTTGATAGTGCCGTGCAAGGCATTAGACAAATTCCAACAAATATTTTAACTAATTTCGACCTGAAATTAGAACAAGTTCCAAGCTGTATTTATACAATAACACATGATTTTATAAAATGCAACACTATGTAACGAAAATGTACGGAATTTTTTCATAATTTGTTCACTAAATGTGTCGCAATTGAAATAAAGTTTACATAATTGAGAATTTTGGAGGTTATGAAAATTGCAAGTTCTCAAGCATAATGATTTTAGGTATAAAACCACATATTAACTGGGTTGGTTTCTTTAGTGCAGACCGCTCTCAAAAGCTCCCCATATGAAAGCCAGCGCCTTATAATGGAAACGAAAATAAAATAACGCATTGCTTTCGGCAATGCGTCAGGCATTATTATATTGTATAGCAGCTATTGTGCCTGCTTTCGCGTACCGGCTCTTTGGATAAATCCGATAAGCTGACCGGACAGAATAACGGTTAGCAGGGAATAGGCGATCCTGCCGAGCGGTATGTAGCTCAGCGACAGCAGCAAAACAATGAGGTCGCTGATGAGGTACACCCACTGTATGCCTATTCTGAACAGCTGTGACAGGCTAAGCGCGAGAGAATCGTCGCCCGTGGGGGCAGAATTTGCTCTCACGCACAGTCCGACGCCGACACCGACAAACAGCGAGCCGACTATCGCGGCGAGCAGCGGCATATCCGCTATCTGAGGGTACACCGGCGGGAACCTTTCAAATATCGCATAGAAAAGCGAAAAACCGCCGCCGGCGATAATGGAATAAGCGATAAACTCCCTGCCGAGCAGCTTGAAGCCCAGCAGATAGCAAACGCCGTTGAGTATAAGTCCGCTCACGGAGGGAGAAATGTCGAACCAGTGCTCGAGCAGCAGCGTAAGCCCGAGAACACCGCCCTCGGTAACTCCGGATATCGAGTGTACATTATATAATCCGAAAGCGAGTATGGCGCTGCCGAGTACGATGCTCAGGCAGTTTTTCGGCTTTATTCGGGCTAACAATTTTAACAAAACCTTTCTGATTCTATTTGCTTTTGATTATTTCCTCCGCGTATTTGACAAACCGCCTTACGGCGGGGGAGGCGTGCCTGTAATTTATCAGCGCCATGCCGAGCGTTATGCTCCTCGGCGGAGAGATGGGTATTTTCACGACCTCGCAGGGCCAGTTGCG
>CAVHZB010000121.1:0-4548 GCA_963640555.1 Phascolarctobacterium succinatutens | reverse complement strand
AGTATCAGCCCGATTACAACTGTAAAATTCCTGCCGGAGCAAATTTGCCGGCACCGAACAGGCATCCGCCGCTCAAGGTGAAGCTTATCTTTCAAATTGTTGTAATAATTTATTTTCTGTGGTATAATTCAAAATTATTGCTGCTAAGGAGATCCGCCGTGAAGCTTTATTTTTACGGACATAACTATAAATACGCCGCCGAGCAAATGCTGCTCTCGCTCTACCCTGCCGAGCGTCCGGAATATCCCGAAGGCAAGCCGGAGGGAGATCGGGTCGAGCTCAGGCTCTCGCAGGGCGAGCGCTTTACGACGGCAAGCTGCCGCCTTGTCATAAACGGTGCGGAGTACAGAGCCAAAAGCGCCGTTAAGACAGCTCTCATGACCGACGGTATCATGCGCGATAAGCTTTGCAGCCGGATAATCAAAGCCTCATTTTACCGCGCCGCTATAGCATCCGGACACGAAAGACCCGCTTGGGGAATGCTCACCGGCGTTCGTCCCGGAAAGCTGTTCCGCGAGGAGCTGCGCGGTGTCGGCGGCACGACCGCCGTCAGGCGCTTCATGCGTGATTATGATGTGACCGAGCAGCGCGCGCTGCTGTGCCGCGATACGGCGCTCGTGACCGAAAATGTCGCTGCGAGCCTCGGAGGGCACGATATCTGCCTGTATATCGGCATACCGTTCTGCCCGACAAGGTGCTCATATTGCAGCTTCGTCAGCCAGTCTGTAGAAAAAAGCATGAAGCTCATACCGCCGTTTATGGACGCGCTCATGCAGGAGATAGACGCAGCGGCAAAAATAATACATGAGCTTTCGCTTTCGGTCATATCAATATACATGGGTGGAGGTACGCCAACGACGCTCAGCTCAGAGCAGCTTGACAGGCTGTGCTCCCGCCTTGAGGAACGCTTTGACCTTTCAAGAGTGCGTGAATACACGGTGGAGGCCGGCAGGCCGGACACTATAACCGAGGACAAGCTGCGCGTTCTCAGAGCGCACGGCGTTGACAGGATAAGCGTAAATCCCCAGACTATGAGTGACGAGGTACTCGCCGTTATCGGCAGAAGGCACTCTGCACAGGATATTATCAATGCGCTGGAAAAGGTGCGCATGGCCGGCGGCATGGCTGTAAACATGGATCTTATAGCGGGACTTCCGTCCGACACGGTAGAGGGCTTCACCCGAACGCTCGACAGAGTTATCGCGCTCGAGCCGGAGAATATAACCGTGCACACTCTCTCGCTCAAAAAGGGCTCGCGCATAACGCTTGAGGGCTCGCCTCTGCCTTCGGACGCGGATGTCGGCAGGATGCTGACAGTTTCGCAGGAAAGGCTGCGCGGCGGCGGCTGGTCGCCGTATTATCTCTACCGGCAGAAATTCATGTCCGGCGGCTTTGAGAACATCGGCTGGGCAAAGCCCGGCAGCATAAATCTCTACAACATATGTATTATGGAAGAGCTGTGCTCGATAATCGCACTCGGAGGCGGCGGCTCGACAAAGCTCGTATCCCCCGGTGCAGGTCGGAACATCCGTCTGTTTGCGCCAAAGTATCCGTCGGAATACATATCCGGTATACACAAGACCTGCAGCGACAAGCAGGGTATAATAGACTTCTACAGCAAGGAGGATAGATCGTAATGGCATTCGATCTTAAAGACATCAATTTCCGCACCGTTGCAGACCCCAAAGGCTTTGTTGAGGAGTGCGACGCGGTGTATGCCAAGCGCGTTGCCGACGCAGCCGACGGCATCATCGAAAACAGCCGCATAAGCCCCATAGTTCTGCTGTCCGGTCCGTCCGGCTCAGGTAAAACGACCACCGCCAGGAAGATAAGTGAGGAGCTCGAGCGCAGGGGCGTTCACGCGCATTATGTGGGCATGGACGACTATTTCAAGACTGTCGATCCCGCTACCGCGCCGAGAACTCCCGAGGGCGACATTGATCTTGAGTCCCCCCTGTGCCTTGACATGGAGCTTTTGAACGAGCACTTCACCATGCTCGCCGAGGGCAAGCGCATTTATGTCCCCAAGTACGAATTTTCGCGCCAGATGCGCATTCTCGAGCCCTCCAAGTCAATAAAGCTCAAGAAGGATGAGATAGTCGTCTTTGAGGGCATCCACGCCCTTAACGACAATATAACCTCCCGCCATCCCAACGCGTTCAAGCTGTATATATCCGCACGCAGCAATGTTGAATTCAACGGCAGGGTGTGCTTCAAGGGCACATGGTTCAGGCTCGTCAGGCGCACGGTGCGGGACTACAACTTCCGCGGTGCCGATCCAGCGCAGACGATCAAGATGTGGGCGAATGTCCGCAGGGGTGAAAAGGCTTACATTTCCCCGTTTAAAAACAAGGCCGATTTCATGTTTGATTCGGCGTTTCCCTACGAGATGGCAGTCATGAACGAAACGGCAACAAAGCTGTTCTCCTCCATCCCCGAGGGCATCGAAAGATACGACGAGCTGCGCACCGTTTTACCCGCCCTGCAGCTTTTCGGAGTCATCGACGAGAAATATGTCGCCGAGGATGCGCTCATACGCGAGTTTATAGGCGGCGGGATTTATGACTGAATTACATGGCCGGTCGAGATAAAAACACACGGTTTTGAGCGGCTCTTTTCCGCCCATACTTCATGAAAAAATCTCGGCAATACGCAAAGTATTGCCGAGATTTTCCTTATCGCGCAGCCCGCGTCTACCGGTCGGGACACTGCAATGACCGTATCCGCAGGCGCAGACCTTACAGCGGATTTTTCTTTATCTGTGCCCATTTGCGCGGGTATTTTGCGTGAGTGGGCTTTACTTTTTCGATAATGACGGCGGCATGGCTTATGTCCGTGCCCGGCACCGTATACAGCCGCATCTCCCGCAATCTTGCACCGAGCAGCATAATGGCGTTCTGCGCCTGCTCGACCTCCTGACGGCAGTCAGGACCCTTCATGGCGATAAACACGCCGCCGGTCTTCACAAACGGAAGGCACAGCTCGCACAGCACGCTCAGCCGAGCCACCGCGCGCGACACGGCTATGTCATACGCCCCCCTGTATTCATCCGGAGCCTCCTCGGCGCGCGCATGGATGCACTCAACATCGGAAAGCCCCAACCGCTCACAGGTCTCGCGCAGAAACTCGACTCGCTTATTGAGACTGTCGAGCAGCGTTACGCTCATCTCCGGCTGCGCTATTTTCAGCGGCAGACCCGGAAATCCCGCGCCGGTGCCGACATCAATGACCTTTTTGCCCTTGAAGCTGCACATATTCAAAAGCGCCGCACAGTCGAGAAAATGCAGCCGCGAAACATCCTCCTCCCCGCTTATGGCGGTAAGATTCATCACCCTGTTGCGCTCCTCGAGAAGCTCGTAATAGTCTATGTATCTTTTCAGCGCCTCGCCGCTCAGCTCAAGTCCGAGCTCGGCAAAGCCTTCCTTTAATATATTTTCCATCAAAAATCTCCACATAAAAAAATGAGCCGGTCTACGGCTCATTTTAACATATCGTTTTTCGATTGGCAATCAGCTGAAGAAATTATGGTCGCCTATTTTGGTTATCCATGTCGTTTCTATCATACCGCTGCCCCAGTACCTTCCGGTCTGGAAAAACAGTGCATCGCCTACCGTGTTGTATCCCTCGTAAACAAGCTTTGCGCATATAACGCTTATGTCATACGGCTCGCTGTATATTACGCCGCTCGTTACCACCGAGAACTGCCCCGGCTGGAATATGACATCCTCCAGCGTTTCGCCGAAGCGTGCGTCGCCGACGCGGTTGAGGATGACATTTCCGACGCCGATCTGCCCCTCCACGGGCTGGTTGCCGGACTCCCATGTAATGATCCTGCTCATCCAATAGAGATCGTCCTCGTTGTAGTACTCATCCCCACTGAGGAGGATCTGTTCGTCTGCCGTGCTGAAATCAATGGTTCCCGCTTCCTCGCCCTCGGTCAGCGTGAGTGTGAATATCTTCGCCAGCGCCTCCGCAGGGACGACAAAGGAATCCTCGATCTCAATATAGCCGTCGGGCAGATAGATGTATCTGCCGTTTGCGCACATGTACTTATCTGCGCGTGCGGCAGTTATCGTTATATCTGCCGTTTCGACGGTAAGCTTATCTGTTTCCTTATCATAACAAACATCGGTATCGTGACCGAGGACGGCACACGCAGCCTCAAGCGAAACATATGTGTTCTCGCCGATGAGATAGCCGCGGCAGGACAGCAGTCCGTCAAAATATATAGGGGTCTCGGTATACACGATCTCGGTGTCGGCATCCTCTGCAAGTGCGTTTGAGCAGAGGAACATACACAGCAGACAGACAACGAACACGAGTGCTGCACTGTATTTTTTCAGTTTACTCATATAACGCTCCTGTCATAAAATTTCATTCGGCAAAACACCGAACGAGCGCTTATAACTATAAGGCATATTAATTATAGCGGAATATTTATGAGAGCGTAAATAGACACATTGCACAAACTAACGCTTGTCGAATTGTGCATATTTCACAGTGTTAGTTCAAAAACCGCAAGATTTAGGGGCTTTTAGTGCTCATGGC
>CAVHZB010000120.1:0-4584 GCA_963640555.1 Phascolarctobacterium succinatutens | reverse complement strand
GTTATATATTAGCACATTTTTCTCGAAAATGATGAACTTTTTTTGAGTTTTTAAGTTTTGTTGCATTTTTGACAGTTTAGGGCTCCGGCAGCGGGCTCAAACGCGGTATAAATCGACAATCTGCACATCTCAGGAAAGCTTTGTGAGGCAAAAATGATCTGTAACTCCTGTCCGCGGCACTGCGGTGCCGAAAGAAGCGAATATACGCCCGCCGGGGTGTGCTTATCTCCCGCTCTGCCGCGCATCGCGCGTGCGGCGCCGCATTTCGGCGAGGAGCCGTGCATAAGCGGTAAAAACGGCAGCGGCACCGTATTTTTCTCCGGCTGCAATCTCAGGTGCGTATTCTGCCAGAATCACGATATAAGCCGGGGCAGGGTCGGCAGAGTCGTTACCGTAGAGAGACTGTCGGAAATTTTTCTTGAGCTTCAGGATAAGGGCGTTCACAATATAAATCTTGTAACTCCATCGCACTACGCCGATGCCGTTATAAAAGCGCTCGAAGCCGCAAAGCCCGGCATTCCCGTTGCATGGAACAGCTCGGGCTATGACAGCGCCGACACGATAAGGCGGCTCGAGGGACTCGTGCAGATATATATGCCCGATCTTAAATATATGGATGCTCATCTTGCAGGGTGCTACTCGGCAGCGCCGGATTATCCCGAGACCGCAATGGCGGCGATAGCCGAAATGTACCGGCAGGTCGGTGATGCCGTGCTCGATGATGACGGGATGCTGCAGAGCGGCGTTATCATACGGCACCTCATTCTGCCGGGCGCCGAGACCAACAGCCGCGCGGTGATAGATTTTGTTGCGGATAATTTTCCCGGCGAAGCGGTTTTGTTCTCGCTTATGGCACAGTTCACGCCAATGCCCGGCACCGAGCGCTTCCCCGAGCTTCAGCGCACCGTTTCTCATGAGGAAAACGAGCGGCTTATCGACTATATGCTCGCGCGCGGCATTGAGTTCGGCTTTTGGCAGGATACCGCCTCGGCCACGGATGACATGATACCTGACTTTGACCTTACCGGTGTCTGATAATTCCGATAATGATAATACAGAAATACCATAGGAGGTTCACATCATGGATTACAATGAAATTCTCAAAAAGGCGGCAGGAGAGGTAGGTCCGTACTGCAAAGCCTGCCCCGTATGCAACGGCAGAGCCTGCGGCAACATAATGCCCGGTCCCGGCAGCAAGCTCCCCGGAAACACGGCGGCAAGGAACTATGACAAGTGGCAGGAAATATTCGTGAACATGGATACTCTCTGCCCCAACGCCAGCGTTGACACCTCGTTTGAGCTGTTCGGCAAAAAGTTCTCCGCTCCCGTATTCATCGCACCGCTCGGCGCTCTGAGCATGCACTACGGCGACAAGCACAATGACATCACCTATAATCACATTCTCATTAACGCCGCCGCAGGCTACGGCATCTGTGCCCTCACCGGCGACGGTGTCGATCCCGCCGTCATGCAGAACGCGGCAAAGGATATGGCTGCCATAGGCGGCATGGGAATACCGACCATAAAGCCGTGGAACAAGGAGTTTGTCTTTGAAAAGCTTGATGTTCTCAACGAGCTCGGCATATTTGCCGCCGCAATGGATGTTGACGGCGCAGGTCTTCCCTTCCTCAAGGCCATGAATCCCAACGCGGGCTCAAAGTCGGTTGAGGAAATGCGCGAGATCATCTCCTATGCCAAAATGCCGTTTATCATAAAGGGCATAATGACCGTAAAGGGTGCCGAAAAGGCCGTTGAAGCCGGAGCGGACGCGATCGTTGTTTCCAATCACGGCGGCAGAGTGCAGGGCTGCTGCCCCTCCACGGCCGAGGTCCTCCCCGCCATTGCAAAGGTGGTCAAGGGCAAGGTGAAGATATTCGTCGACGGCGGCATAAGAAGCGGCGTTGATGTCTTCAAGGCCATCGCTCTGGGCGCCGACGGCGTTCTGATCGGTCGTCCGGTCGTTCCGTTTATATATGCCGGAGGTGAGGAAGGCTTCAAGGTGTACATGGACAGGATAGTCTCGCAGCTTCGCGATACCATGACCATGTGCGGCACTCCGACGCTTGCCGATATCGGTGAGGATAACATATTCATTCCGTGAGGTTTAGACATGAACATTTCAAAATGCTTATTAAAATGCTACCTGTCGCTTGCGCGTCTCGGCGAGCTTGCCGCCGAGAAGGGCTACAGAGGCGCATCCCGTCTTGCCGAAAAGGGCGACTGCGGACATGTCAGCAAAACGCTTGATGCTCTGGCGAAGTCCGAGCTCGCCCACGCCGGCATGGTCGAAAAAGCGCTGTCTGCCATCGACAGCGGCGAAATTCATGAGTAATGGCAAAAAAGTCCTCCTGTGGTAGCTGTCCATAAAACAGGTTTAAGAAACAAATACTATGGCAGTTGCCGGACAAGGGTTGCTGACAAAAAGGGTATGTGCCTTAACGGTACATACCCTTTTGCTTTTGTGTTTGTCATTGTATGATTTCCTGCGCTGACTCAAATATGGCGTATACGGTGAATAGGTTTCATTTTTAACCTTTCTCAGATAACACAAGGCGCACCAATCCGCATAAAAGACTGTTTCCACAGATGTGCTATGTCAGACTGTCCTTTCCTCCAACGCTCTCCATTCACGCACAAGGAAAACAATGGACAGGATACCCACCAGTAGACTGGACAGCGCTCCGGCATAGAGCAATCCGTCGATACCGAACAGCTCTCCCAAAATCAGCAGCGCAGGAACCTGAACAATGATCTGCCGGAACAGCACCAGTGCCGTTGCGGGGATCGGTTTGCCGATGGATTGCAGGAAAGAGCTGCCCACCATCTGAAAGCTGTCAAGGAAAATAAGCATCAGGAAAATCCGCAGACACTTCACCGAAAATTCATTGTAGAGAGGATCAGCCGAGCCAAAAATACGGACGATGCTCATAGGCGCAAGCTGGAACCAGATCGTCGCAATTCCCATGAGTGCCGCAGAGAAGATTATCAGCAGTTTTAGGATCTGCCTGACCCGGCTGCGAAGATTTCGCCCGTAGTTGTAGCTGATAATGGGCTGTGCGCCGGAGCATAGACCTGTGATGGCGTTTTGCAGCATGGTAAACACCTTCATGGTAACGCCCAATGCTGTCAGCGGGATCTCCGCGCCGTACTTGCTCAGTGCGCCGTACTTGACAAGAAGATTGTTCTGGAAATAGAGTACGATCACAATCGCAAGCTGTGTCACAAAGCTGGAAAGACCCAGTCTTGCCGTTTTCGGGACAAACCGAAGGCAGCCGGTGAATGATTTTTTTGTGAGATGTACTGTTCCTTTTTTGCGCGCAAGATATACAATGCAGACGACTGCGCTGGCTGCCTGCCCCAATACCGTAGCGATGGCTGCGCCCTTCACACCCCAATGGAAGCCATAAATTGTCAGCGGATCACCGATCATATTGACTGTAAATCCTGTGAGCATACTGAGCATTGCGGTTTTCGGTCCGCCGTTTCCACGGACGATGCTCATCGCGCCGCAAGGGAAAATGTTAAAAATCGTTCCCGCGACAATAATATACCCGTAGTCCAGCGCATACGGCATAATATCGTCCGTCGCTCCAAACAGGCGGCAGAGCGGCTGCAAGAAAACAGTCAGGAGAATACTCAGCGTGACACCGGATATCACCAATGCAGCAAGACCTGCTGCCATTCCTTTCTCCGCTTCTTCACGCTTGCCCTCACCGAGCTTCAGGTTCATATAACTGGCTGTACCGTCACCGATCAGCAAGCCAATGGCGATGGCTAACTGTGTCAGCGGGAAAATTACGTTCGTTGCACCGTTCCCGAGGTAGCCGACACCGTTTCCGATGAATATCTGATCCACCATGTTATAGAGTGCGTTCAGAACGAGGGAGATCACGCTGGGGACAGAGAACATTAGCAGCAGTTTTCCGACCTTTTCGTATTCATATTTTTGTTCAAGCGTTTCCATGTTTGCCTCCTTGATATTATAACTAATTAGAAAACTAACTTTAAGGCGAAATTGAAAACCTTTGCATGCAGCTAAAGGTTTTCAATCATCTTTTTTGTGATCTCCAGCCATTGTGCCTGGTCTTGCTCCGAAATGCCACGCAGCAGTCGATTCTCCAGATCCTGCACATCGCGCAAGACCTTTTCCCGGTTCTGCCGTGCCTTTTCGCTGGGAACGATTTTTTTCAGACGCCCATCGTAGGATACGGGGACACGGCTGATGAGTCCGTCCTGTTCCAGCTTTTTGACAAGGGCGCTGGCAGATGGCGGACGCAAGCCAAATTCATCCTCCAAATCCTTTTGAAACAGCTCGCTGTCATCATGTGCGAGGATGAAATGCAGCGCCTTTCCCTCTGTTCCGCTGTATTGTCCCCGGAAAGACAGCGCGTCGATTTCTCTCCGTAAGCGGTTCGCAAGAATACCGATATACCGGGAAGCGTGTTCGTCTTTGACCATGGTCGCTCTCCAAACTAATTAGTTTTCTATGTTTCGAGAACAGTATAATACATTGCCCGTGAATGTCAATAGGTTTTCTGTATAAAGGTTTGAAATATTCTTCGATATCAAGTGATACTGTAAGGG
>CAVHZB010000119.1:0-4612 GCA_963640555.1 Phascolarctobacterium succinatutens | reverse complement strand
AAAGTGTTCAATCAGAACGCTTCTGATTGAACACTTTCAACAAGAAATTGGCGGATAGGGTGGGATTCGAACCCACGAGCCGCTTGCGCGACTACCTGATTTCGAGTCAGGGCCGTTATGACCACTTCGATACCTATCCATATATGCAAGCGGCTAAATGCCGCTCGTTTTTTAATTTATATCCTCAGGGTCTATCGAATCGTCGTCAGCATCCACGCTCATTTCACCGATGCGCATGCGGCGCTCGATCTTCATCTTTTCGACATGCTCGTGGATGAGCTCCTTGACCTCGTTGGGCTGACGGATGTTTTTGAGCACCAGCTCGGGGATGCTCCTGTCGGTGGACACGACGGTGACTGAGCCGACACCGAATATTCGCTGCCACAGGCTTATGGAAACACGCAGATCCCGCACTCTGTACAGCACGATCTCATCATGCTTAATATTGAGAAAGCCGCGCTTTAAAAACAGCCTGTCCTCACTCAGGGCATACCGCGTAAAGCTGATGGGCATACCCAGAATGCGTTTTCTGTCATGCCATATCTCAACTATCTTGGACACGAGCTTTGCCATCGCCGTCACCTCACATATGCCGTTCTATTTTACATAAACTTCAGGCAAAAATCAATACTTATTTTCAATAATGCACCGATTTTAATTTTTGGTGGCTGCCGGCGCCTATTTGCGGGTGGATAACCGCCGACCGGTGCAGAACAGTTACCTCGCACGATTGACAACGACCCAAAGCGGATATATATTTATATGTTGGCGGAAAAATTGCCGGAGGTGAAAGCATGGAGCGCTTTAGAAACGCCGCGATAAGTGCGGGAAGATATTTCAGAACATTCTACCGCTGGGTGCTCCTGTCGGTGGTCACGGGGCTCGTGTGCGGAGTAGTCGGCTCGGCATTTCACCTCACGGTCGATAAGGTCACCGAGATAAGGCTCAGCAATCCGTGGCTCATATTCCTGCTGCCGGTCGGCGGCATTTTGATCGCGTTTATCTACCGCGTGAGCCATATGGAGGGAGAGGGCACGAACGGTATCATAGACTCCATCCACGACGGCGGCAGAGTACACATCCGCCTTGTGCCGGTCATTTTCATAGCCACCGCGATAACGCATCTCGTCGGGGGTTCGGCCGGACGCGAGGGCGCGGCGCTGCAGATCGGCGGCGGCATAGGCTACCGTGTGGGCCGGATACTCAAGCTCGACGACAAGGATATGCGCCTTGTAACGCTGTGCGGCATGAGCGCCGTGTTCGCGGCGCTGTTCGGAACGCCGCTGACTGCGACGATATTTGCGCTTGAGGTCATATCCGTAGGCATTTTATACTACTCGGGACTTATCCCTTGCCTTGTGGCGTCGGTAACGGCTTACGGCATTTCCAGGCTGTTCGGCATTGCCCCGATGCGGTATACGGTGCTGCTTGAGCCGCTGGAGCTCGGGCTCCTGCTACGCGTGTGTATTCTTGCGGTAGCATGCGCGATAGTCAGCATGGTGTTCTGCATCGTCATGCACAAGACCGAGCGGTTTGCGTCAGCGAGGATAAAAAACAGCTATCTGCGCGCTGCCGTGGGCGGTGTTATCGTCATTGCGCTCACGCTTATTGCCGGCAGCGACAGCTATAACGGCATCGGCACCGATGTCATCGCATCCGCACTCGGCGAGGGCAAAGCACCGGCGTGGGGCTTTTTGTTGAAGATAGCTTTCACCGCCGTGACCATAGGCTTCGGCTTCAAGGGCGGCGAGATCGTACCAACGATGTTCATAGGTGCCGTGCTCGGCTGCACCGTTGGACCGCTGCTGGGCATTCCGGCGCAGTTTGCCGCAGCCATTGCGCTCGTCGCGGTGTTCTGCGGTGCGGTGAACTGCCCGATAGCGTCGATCATTTTGTCGGTGGAGCTGTTCGGCTCGGGAGAGCTTTTGTACTTTGCGCTCGCCTGCGGCATTTCGTATATGCTCTCGGGCTATTTTGGACTGTACAGCAGCCAGAAGATCATGTATTCAAAAACGAGAGCGGAGTTTATAAACCGCTATGCAAAGTAGATTTTCCTTGTACAGGCGTGTAAATAGTAGTAAACTTTAAGCATAATTCGATCGCGAAAGAGAAAGAAAAAATGAGAGTATCACTTGTCATCCCCGCATATAACGAAGGTTCCGTGATAAAAGGCACGATAGACGCCTGCCAGAGGTATCTGTGCGGGCACTACGAGGATTACGAGCTGGTCATAGTCGACGACCACAGCAGTGATGACACACTTAACATAGCACGCGGCTGCGCCGATGAGCGAACGGTCGTTTACACATATCCTGAGCACAGCGGCAAAGGCAGAGCCGTTCGTGAGGGCATGCTCAAAGCCACCGGTGATATTATCGTCTGCACCGATGCGGATCTCGCCTATGGGCTTGATGTGATCGACGGCGCAGTCAGAAGGGCAATGGATGCCGATATAGTCATCGGCTCGCGCCGGCTCCATCCGGAGGGCTATGCCAAGTACACAAGGCTGAGAAAGATCGCCTCGCGCATATTTTCCGCTATCGTAAGCGTTGTCTCCGGACTTGACTATGACACGCAGTGCGGATTCAAGTGCTTTAAAAAAAGCGCCGCTCAGAGGGTGTTTTCCGTATGCAGGACCGACGGATTTGCATATGATTTTGAGGTAATGATGCTCGCCAGCAGGATGGGCTGCCGTATCGAGCAGTACCCCGTGTCGATAATAAATCACCGCGAGTCGAGGGTGCAGCTCCTGCGCGACGCGCTGAGGATGCTGCGCGATATAATAAAAATACGGGCAGCCGTGAAAAAAGCACCGTTGGAGGGCAAACGATGAGAAAAATTCTTGAGGATAAGCGCCGATTTTCGGCGGCTGTATTTCTTGTCGTTCTGTGCCTTGTGTTTTTCCGCTTCTGCTACTATGGCTTCACATACTTCTGGCAGGCCGACGACTATATTCAGTACTATGACTACACTCACCGCGGCTCGCTGACCGATGTGATAATGACGGTGGGGCTTTTGTCTGCGCGTCCTCTCGCCGGGCTTGGAGATGTGTACTTCTGGGCGAATTTCTCCGGCTGCATGATAGCGGCGGTGCTGCTGGTCTCGGCAATGTATGCCGCATCGGCGGTGCTGTTCTGGAGAGTTTTTAACAGCAGATTCGGAACGGGACCCGTGTTTCTCGTTGTATACACGCTTATGCCGGTCGCGTTCGAGGGCACATACTGGCTAAGTGCCTCGACGCGCATAGTAACGGGACTGTTTTTTGCTTCATTGGCGCTGTATTTTTTCTGCCGGTATGTTGACGGCGGCGGAAAAAGGCGGCTTATCACATTTTTGATAAGCATGGTGCTCAGCTGCGGATTTTATGAGCAGACGCTCGTGTTCTCGGTGGCTGCCGTGCTTTTGTTCGCTCTGCTTGAGACATGTAAAAGCCGCCGCGCACTGTGGGGACTTTTTTCCCTTGCCGCCATGGGACTTTATTTTGCGTACATCTCCGCTGCACCTGCGAGCGCCGTGTTCGGAGGGCGCACCGAAATAACTCTGCCGTTTAGGGACGCAGACTATTTTACGACCTTTTTCCCCTCTGTAATGGACACAATAGAGGATGCTGCATTCAGTGCAGGCTGGAGCACGATCGCACGCGGCGGCATGCGCGGTCTGCGTTATATAATAGCCGACGGAGCATATTTTTACCTCATTCTCGCCGCCGTGTTTGCCGCTGCGCTCGCTGCCCTGTTTTGGCGCAGGAGTGATAAAATACATAAGCCGGTCGCTGCAATAGCTATCGCACTGCTGCTTATTATCGCACCGGTCACGCCGTTTCTCGTTTTGAAATCCGGAGGCTACGCGCTCCGCTGCGTCACCGCCTCGCTGTGCGGCTTTGCACTGTTGGTCGATACGCTGACGGCTGTCATATTCCGAAGCCGCAGGAGCGCTATGTGCGTCATTGCGGCGGTACTTGCCGCAGGCATGAGCATATGCACCGTTTCCGAGCTGCACGATTACCGTGAGACCACGCTCATGGACAATAAGATAGCATCTCTTGCAGCGGAAGCCATTGAGCGCGACGGGCTGTGTGACAGGGGCAAGAATGTATGTCTGATAAATGTTCGCGGAAGCTATCTCGACGAGCAGAATTATTATAATCGGAATTATCTCAACGGCTGCACCGGCAGCACATGGGCGCTTTCGGGCATGCTGGAGTACCTCATGGGCTATGACCGTCCCATGGTAACTCCGCTGTCGGTCGAGACATGGCGCTATAACGAGCTCTTGGACGCTGAGTATGACGCCTCGTATCTGTATACGGGCGACGATATGATCCGCGTGACCGTTTCAAAAACGGACACCGGATGGGATATTTTCGATATGAACGGTGAGCTTGCCGCAGTCATAAATTTTGATGCCTATACCCTGACCTTCGTTAATTGAGCATCGAATGCACAGGGTCAGCACCCTTCGACACGGCATTTTTAAATGACATACTGAAAAATCGGGCAGCACATCTGTGCTGCCCGATTCAGCGTGCAAAAAAGTCACAGACTTTTTTGCACGCTGAAAAAACGCCACATTTTTTGTGAAAATAAATTTTCACGAAAAATCTCGCTGCGCT
>CAVHZB010000118.1:0-4645 GCA_963640555.1 Phascolarctobacterium succinatutens | reverse complement strand
TGAGGGGAAGGTGGGTCGCGCAGCGAGCCGGATGAGGTGTGATCAAATCGCGCCGTAGGCAACAATATTGTGTCGGCTAACGCCGAGGATATATTCTCACCTCATCAGTCGGCTTCGCCGACAGCTTCCCCTCAAGGGGAAGCCAACGATCCCTCAGTCAGCCGTGCGGCTGACAGCTCCCTTTACGCAAGGGAGCCAAGGGCGCACTACCGTTACGCGGCAATATACCGGTTTCGCCCGCACCTACCGGTCGGGATACCAGAGATAAATGTATCCGCAGGTGCGGAAAAACGCCTCCAAAAAAACGCCTCCAAAAAAACGCCTCTAAAGAATGAAGGGTTAGAAAATGAAGCGATCAACGGGGATAGACTTGATAAAAACGATTGCAATATTCAGCGTCGTTATGATCCATGTTTCGGCACAGTACCTTAGTGTATACGGCACGATCGGAACTTGGCAGTATGACACATCGGTCGTATGGAGATGCCTTTGCGGAGCGGGTGTGCCGCTGTTTCTCATGTGCTCGGGCGCTCTGATGCTGCGCCCCGAAAAGGAGCTAACGGTAAAAAGGCTGTATTTGCACAATATACTGCGCCTTGTTATCGCAATGCTCGTCTGGGCAATGGCATATAAGCTGTGGTGGCTGTATTTCGGCGGTGCTCTCAATGCGGCGAATATTTTCAATGCATTTAAGGAGGTGCTTCTGTTTAATCAGGAGTTCCACCTGTATTATATCCACATAATGCTGCTGGTGTACTTCTTCCTTCCGGTAACGAAAAGCTTTGTAAAAAACGCGTCCGAAAAGGAAATGAGATATTTCCTGCTGGTGTGGTTTATGCTTGGCATAGTGTACCCGACCGTAAAGCCGTACTGGCCGTTTAACCTGGTGGGTGACATACCGGCGCAGTGGGCGATGGCAATGAGCTACTCCGCCATAGGCTACGGTGTGCTCGGTCATTATATAAACCGGAACCGGTTCTCGGTAAAAACCGGTGCGCTGCTTGCCGTTATAGGCTATGCTGCGGTGCTTCTGCCGACGCTGTTCGTGACAAGGGCAAACGGCGTACTGTTTCAGGACTGCCTCGGCGGTATGACATTCGGAATGTGCCTGTTTTCGGCGGGAATATTCATCCTGTGTCTGCATGCCGGTGAGAAGCTGAAAAACGGCGGGGGCTTTGTGACCTACATGTCCAAGGCATCGTTCTGCATATATCTCTGTCATATGTTCGTAATGTATACGCTGCAAAGTCTCGGTGCGTTCACGGTCGTAACACCGGCAGTGTCAATACCGCTGCTCACCGCTGCGATCGTAGCCCCCGCCACCGCCGTGTATTGGGTCATATCGCATATCCCCGTGCTGAACAGGTGGATAGTGTAAGGCGCGAGGCGTTTCATTCGGCAGACTCACGGGCTGCGCTGCCTCCCTTGTGCAAAGGGAGGTGGGCCGGCGTTAGCCGAGCCGGAGGGATTGTACCACTCGCCGCGGCAGTCATTTGACTGCGCCGTCGCGGTAACGCACTGCGGAAAGACTTTTGCCCTTGCCTTCCCCTTGAGGGGAAGACCAAGGAAGCATCAGCGGGATGCGGGAGCGCTCCGGTTTCGCCGTCAGTCTCCGGCCGGGATACCGCAATAGATGTATAGGTAGGTGCGGAGAACCGCCTCCGAAAAAACGGATGAGGTGTGTTAAATCGTGCCGAAGGCAGCAATGTTGTGTCGGCTAACGCCGAGGATTTATTTCCACCTCATCAGCCGGCTTCGCCGACAGCTTCCCCTCAAGGGGAAGCCAGCCACTCGCCGTGGCGGGCAATGCGCCACGAATAACGGCGATTTTCTTGACTGCATTGTCACGGTAACGCACTGCGGAAAAAGCTTTTGCCTGCCAATGAAGAATGAACAAATACGGTACGCACAAAAACAGTGCGGAACGCCGCGGCTTCCACCGCTGCCGCGATACCGTGTCTACGCGGGAGTTTTTTGGTCTTGCCGGAGCTTTCCGATCGGGACCTTGCAATAAATGTAAATGTATAAGTACAGCAGAAAGGCGTAACTAAAAAAATGGCAAGTAAGAATAAGGATTACAAACCCGAGGATATAGCGTTTCCCGATCAGCACATAGAGCAGTCCGAGCTCGTGAGCGAGATGAAAAACAGCTATATCGAATACGCGATGAGCGTTATCATCGGGCGTGCACTGCCGGATGTGCGCGACGGTCTGAAGCCCGTGCACCGCAGAATACTTTACGCAATGTACGAGGATAACCTCACGCATGACAAGGCGTTCCGCAAGTGTGCGACCGCAGTCGGCGATGTGCTGGGCAGATATCATCCGCACGGCGACGCATCGGTATACGATGCGCTGGTGCGTCTGGCGCAGGATTTCTCCATGCGCTATCCTCTCATAGAGGGTCACGGAAACTTCGGCTCCGTTGACGGCGATCCCCCCGCGGCTTACCGTTATACCGAGGCGCGCATGGCGCGCATGTCCGACGAGATGCTGCGCGACATAGAAAAGGACACCGTCGATTGGGACCCCAACTTCGACGAAACGCGCAGGGAGCCGCGCGTGCTGCCGTCGAGATTCCCGAACCTGCTTGTAAACGGCTCGTCGGGCATCGCCGTCGGCATGGCGACAAATATCCCGCCGCATAACCTCACCGAGGTCATAAACGCCTGCATCTGCGTTCTGGATAACCCCGAGGCTGCGATGAGCGAGCTTTTGCAGCACATCACCGGTCCCGACTTCCCGACCAAGGGCATCATCATGGGCAGAAGCGGCATCCGTCAGGCATATATGACCGGACGCGGCAAGGTAATCATGCGCGCACGCACGGAGTTTGAGGAGTTCGGCAAGGACAGAACGAGGATAATAGTGACCGAGCTGCCGTATCAGGTCAATAAGCGCCAGCTCATTGCGACCATCGCGGAAAATGTCCGCGACAAGCGCATAGAGGGCATATCCGATCTGCGCGACGAGACCGACCGCAACGGTATGCGCATCGTTATAGAGCTCAAGCGCGACGCAAACCCGCAGATAGTGCTGAACCGTCTGCTGACCCAGACCCAGATGCAGACGAGCTTCTCGATAAATATGCTGGCGCTGGTGAATAACCAGACCCAGCCGAAGATACTCAATCTGCGCCACATAATCGACGAGTACCTCACCTTCCAGGAGGAGCTCATCGTGCGCAGAACGAAATACGACCTCAGAAAGGCCGAGGAGCGCGCCCACCTGCTGGAGGGTCTGCTCATTGCGCAGGATAACATCGACGAGGTCATCCGCATAATCCGCAGCAGCTACGACAACGCAAAGCAGAACCTCATGGAGCGCTTCGGCCTGTCCGATGTCCAGGCTCAGGCGATACTGGATATGCGCCTGAAATCGCTTCAGGGTCTCGACCGCGAGAAGCTCGAAAATGAGTATAAGGAGCTCGAGGCGCGTATCGCGTATTATAAGGAGCTGCTCGCCGACCCCGAGAAGATAAAGGGCGTTCTCAAAACCGAGCTCATCGAGATCCGCGACAGATACGGCGACGAGCGCAAGACCGAGATACAGGATGTCGAGGACGAGATCGACATAGAGGACCTCATCGAGGAGGAGGACTGCGTTTATACCCTGACCCACAACGGCTATATAAAGCGCCTGCCCACGGCGGAGTACCGCGCGCAGGGACGCGGCGGAAAGGGCGTAAAGGCAATGGCAACGCGCGAGGAGGACTATGTGGAGACCGTGTTCACCGCCTCCACGCATGACAGCATCCTGTTCTTCACGAATCTCGGCAAGGTGTATGTCCGCAAGGGCTACCGCATCCCCGAGGCGGGAAGATCGGCGCGCGGTCAGAATATAATAAATATAATCCCCACCGAGACCGGAGAAAAGGTCAGCGCCATGATCGCCGGACGCGGCATCACGGAGGATAACTACCTTGTATTCATAACCCGCAGCGGCACTGTAAAGCGCACCGCACAGTCGGCGTTCAAAAATATCCGCTCAAACGGCATCCGTGCCCTGTCGCTGGACGATGGCGATGAGCTCATAAGCGTTTTGCAGACCTCCGGCGAGGATAAAATACTGCTTGCAACGCACGACGGCATGGCGATATGCTTTAACGAGACCGATGCCCGCGCAATGGGCCGCGACGCGGTCGGCGTGCGCGGCATACGCCTGCGCGAGGGCGACTTTGTCGTCGGAGCGGGTATTGCCGCCGAGGGCTCGGCGATACTGTCGATAACCGAGAACGGTTACGGTAAGCGCACCGATGTAGGCGAGTACAGCGTGCAGAACCGCGGCGGTATGGGACTTAAAAACTATAATATCACCGATAAGACCGGACCTATCGCGGATGTTGCCGTCGTCACCGGCGGCGAGGATCTGCTCGTCATCTCCGATGACGGCACGATAATCCGCATGGATATCGGCAGCATAAGCCTGCTGTCGCGCAGCACTCAGGGCGTGCGCGTGATGCGTCTTTCCGGCGATGCGAAGGTCATCTCCATCGCGCCCGCCGATAAGGAGGAGACCGAAGCGGAGGAGTCCCCCGCAGACAGCACCGAAGCCGAGAATAACGAGTGATCTCAATATTGAATCGGCTGACGCCGAGGATATATTCTCACCTCATCAGTCGGCTTCGCCGACAGCTTCCCCTCAA
>CAVHZB010000117.1:0-4710 GCA_963640555.1 Phascolarctobacterium succinatutens | reverse complement strand
CCTGAAAACGGGGCCGTATGGCAATGATACGGCCCCGCAGCTCAATTTTGGAAATTATTAATAGTACACGCCGGGGACTTCGAGAACCATGTCGGAGGTCGCGAAGGTGGAGCATGGATGGATATAATCGTATTTCTTGTCGGCCCAGCGGCGCATTTCGTTCTCGGCGGGGACGAAATAGGTGCCGGAGACGAGCTTCGATCTGCACCAGCCGCACTCGCCGCTGCGGCAGCGTGAGGGCGCCTTTATGCCGGCTCGCTCGATGGCGACCAGAACGGGCTCGTTTGCGCTGCAGGGGATCTTGTACTCCTTGTCACCCTGTTTGACGGTAAGCTCGAAGGTCTTGTCCCTGCACTCGGCGGGGTAGTCCTCGCTCTCCCAGACGGACTTGGTGACATCGATGAGCTTGCGGCGGAAGAGACGCTCGGGCAAGCCGAGCTTCGCAATCTCGGGCTTGAGGAACTTGTACATACCCTCGGGGCCGCAGAGAAACACGGAATAGTCATCGAGCGCGGGAGCGTATTTCTTTATAAGTTCCGCGGTGATGAAGCCGTGTTCATAGCCCTCTGCCTCCGAGTCGGAGAGGACATGTACGACCTTGAACTTATCGGTCTTCTTCGCGAGGGTGTCCAGTTCATCCTTGAAGAGGATGTTGTCAACGTCTCTCGAGCCGAAAAGGAGGACAAGGTTAAAGTCCTCAGTGCCGTCGGCGATGGCCTCAGCCATGGAGAGGAACGGCGTAATGCCGGAGCCGCCCGCGAGGCCGATAACGGTGGGACAGTCACGTAGGTCCTCGTAGTAGAAGAAGCCCTGCGGACAGGAGGACACGACCTCGTCGCCGACTTTGAGCCCGGCAAGGAGCTTGTCGGCCGCAAAGCCGCCGGGATTGGAGCGGACGGTGATGGCGTACTTACCCTCCAGTGCCTTTTTGGGCGAGGAGCAAAGGGAGTAGGAACGGGTCACGAGGCTGCCGTCAAGCTCGAGTTTGAGATTTAGGTACATGCCCGCACGGAAATAGGGCAGAGCCTTTCCGTCCTTGCTGCGGAGGATATAGGTCTTTGCGTTGGCATCGCCGCGGTCGATGATCTCGTCGACGACGAGGGTGACATAGTCGGGGTGGAGCGCCTTGGCGTTATTGTTGATGGGGAAATCACCCTTGACTTCTCTGGCAGGAGCGGCCTGAATGGCCTGCTCACGAACCTTCTTCATGTTTTTGAACTTGAGCATGTCAAGCTTGCCGATAAGGCCGACTTTCACTTTGAGATCAGGCATTATGCGTTACCTCCTTCTTCTTCAGTCATGAGGTCCTTGAGCGCGTTGAGAGCCATCAGCTGGCCGCAGATCATTGCGGCGGAGTAGCCGTCGCCGCGCGGGCCGGCCGCGCCAATGGGACGCAGTCCCTTGATGGGATAGTCGGTGGAGAGCATCTGCATGCGGGCCATCATGCCGTCCCAGTCGGAGGTCTCGTAGCCGTACACAGAGCCTTCCGGCTGCCCGAGATAGCGGGCGAATGTCCACGGAGAGGCGACCTCCATCTCCTCGATATGGCCGGAGAGGTCGATACCGGTCTTGTCCTTGAGGGACTTGAGCATTTTCTTGGCGAAGCGGTTCTTGAATTTGTAATACTCCTCCTGGGGCAGGTCGTTCCAGTCGACGGGAGAGCCGAATGTGGTGAAGGAGCAAACACAGGTACCCTCGGGCGAGAAGGTAGGATTGGTGATATTGTAGCACAGGAAGATGGAGTAGTCATTGGTTTTTATGCCGCCGAGGATATCTTTGTACTCCTGCGCGGAGTCAGCGGTTCCCTGAAGGAAGTAGCTGTAGTCGGTGATGCCCAGCTCCTCCGCCGTCTTGTCGCAGCAGAAGTAGGCCGTGAGCATGCGGCCGCCGAACTTGCCGTTGCGTGCGGCGCTGAGCTTCTTTTCGCGCTCGGGGACGAGTTCCTTGGGCATCATCTTGCCGTAAATGATGTCTGGATTGATGTTCGCGAGAACATATCTGCACTCGATGGTACCCATATTGGTCCTAACGCCGCAGAGGCGGTCGCCGTCGAAGAGAAATTCCTCGGCGCGGCAATTGAACCACACGTCTCCACCCAGTTCACGGAAGCGCTCAATGCACGCGGTGGAGAGCTGATGGGATGTGTGCGCGGGGATATACGCGCTGCGGGAGACATACTTGTGGACCATGGCGGCATAGTGGATGAACGCGAGGTGTTCCATGTCCACGCCCAGATATGACCAGTAGGTTTGAAGGATGTCCTGCGCCTTCTTGGGCAGCTTCAGCGCGTCAAACACCTTCTGGGTGCTGTATGCGCCGGTGCGGAGCATATCGGGATACTGACTCTGAAGTACTGCAGTGTCGGGATTGCCCTTGGAGGCGGTTATGTAGGCGATACCGTCAAGCACCTCCTGGAACAGCTCGAAGAGCTTGGTCATGGACTTGCGGGAGCCGGGAACCTCCTTCTCCATCGCGTCAATGAAGTTCTGCACGCCGGAGGGCATGGTGACATCCAGAGTCTTTCCGTCGCTGCCCTTGGTTATGATACGGAAGCAGTCGGGACACTCGACCCAGTCGAGCTTTACCCCGTAGGCGTCGAGAATGTTGCGGATATCGCCGGGATTATCCGCGGGACCAAAGTCGCACAGCTCATGGAGGGAGGGCTCGATCTCAAAGCGTCCTCTGCGGAAGCTGGTCGCAGCGCCGCCGGGGAGGTTGTGCTGCTCGATAAGCAGCGTCTTCCTGCCCGCGAGCTGGGTCTGAAGGGCCGCCGACAGACCGGCATTGCCGGCGCCAACGACCACCACATCATATTTTGCCATTTTTTCTCCTTTCGGTCATTTTTTCTCTGTGGTGGTTGTACCACCATTTGATATTAAAATAACACACCTTGCTGTTCTTTGCAATATCTTTCCTTGATAATTTCAGATTTTTTTGCTATCATGACTTACATGAGAGGTAGAATCATGAGTCAGAAAAGCAGTAAAGAGAACAATTCAATATCCGACGCCGTTGGGAAGGAGCTTTTGAGCAGGATACTCTCGGGCGAGCTGCGAGCCGGGTCCCGCCTTCCCACCGAGAGAGAGATGGCCGAACACTTCGGCGTATCGCGTGCCTCCGTCCATCAGGCGATCGTGAGGCTGCAGCTGCAGGGATTCGTGTCTATCGTGCCGCGTCACGGCACGGTCGTGAATGATTTCCGCAAGCACCCGACGCCCCAGTCGCTCGAGGCACTGATGAGTTTGGATTCGCTGGAGCTTGACCGTTCACTCTTCGACGACATGATGGACACGCGTCTGTGGCTCGAGGCTGCGTGCGCAAGACGCGCCTGCACGCACATTTTTGACAGCACGCTGAGTGAAATGCAGGATATTGTCGACCGGCTCACGAAACCGGGGGCGGATTTGACGGATCTCGTATACAGCTTCCACTACAAGCTGACGCAGGCCAGCGGCAACAGCGTTTACGCCATGATATTCCGCGGCTTTGAGCCGGTACTGCGCAGCATGATACACCACCATTATTCCGTCAGGGCCGAGGATATCAGCTTTACCGCCGCCATGCGGCAGGAGCTTCTCGACCTCATCCGGGCAAAGGACGAAAACGCCGCCGCGGAGTGCGTCTGCGCCATCATCACGCAGGGCATAGATGTTCTGCGCGAGAGATACTGTGCGATTTGACGGCATGACTATGGTATGAAAAGTACGGAGGCTATGTCTCCACGGTTATATCCCTTCCGACGAAAAATGAGAAGACCAGTCTGCCGTCGTTGTGTACGGTTATGTGGTCGACGGTCTTGTTAAATCTGTTTTCGCTGAATATGATGTTAATTTCAGGCAGCTGCGTAATTTCGCGCATAAAGCCGCTGAACGCATGAGCGGCGCTGCCATCTACGCACTGTCAAATGAGCACGGCGACGGTATCTATCTCCCGTTGTATCTCTCCAATATGCTTTTCAAGCTCTGCTGTATCGGCAAGCACTGTTTTGAGCAGTCCGGCATCTTCTGCGAACTGCTCTTTGTCAACGATCAGAAGGCTGAGTGCCTTTGTATATGCTTCCCTTATCTGCTCCTCCGCCAAGTGCGGCGTGGAGCATTTTTTTGCTTTTATCCCTGAATTTTGCGTTGCATTGCCAGATTACCCGTCTGTACTTATCGTTGGAATGCCATACCTTCGGTCCGTAAGCCTCTCCGCAGTCTCCGCAGATGAGCTTACCCGAAAAGGCATTGCCCGTAAATTGGCTCTTAGCCGAATGCTTACGGCGGCTGAGCTCCTTTGCAACCTCATTCCACTCAGCCGGAGGTATAATGGCAGGATGCGCCGCCGTCACATAATACTGCGGCAGCTCGCCTTCGTTTTCTTTCATCTTTTTGGTGAGAAAATCTGTTGTGAATTTTCTCTGAAGCTTTGTGTCACCCCCCGGCGAAGCGGCTTGTTATTACGAACACACGCTCGCCCTTGTCGGGAAACACATCGGCATTTTCCGAAACGCAGCTCCGCACGACGAACAGCGCCACCGGGGTGTAGTATTTAAGGCTGTACACCTTGAAGTCTCCTTATATGTATGAGTTTTTTATGACCGATGAGGACTGGAACGGCATAGAGGCTAACGCCATAAGGAGAGTGAAAGCTCATGAGTTATGTTTGTCGGAATAGGCAACTTGACTTAATAATAGCTGTAGTTTAATATAGTAAATATAAGTATAAGAA
>CAVHZB010000116.1:0-4710 GCA_963640555.1 Phascolarctobacterium succinatutens | reverse complement strand
AGGGGAAGCCAACGGCGCACTACTGTAGTGCGGCAATATATCGGTTTTGCCCGCAGTCTCCGGTCGGGATACCGCAGTCGCCGTATCCGCAGGTGCGGAGGTTCGCCTCCGAAGCCACGCTCCCTCAGTCAGCCTTGCGGCTGACAGCTCCCTTTACGCAAGGGAGCCAATGGCGCACTACAGCAGTGCGGCGATATACCGGTTTCGCCTGCACCCTCCGGTCGGGACCCCGCAATAAAATATATTGGCACAGCCCAAAATCGTAACCAAAAAAGGAGAAATGGGAATATGAAAGACAAAACGGTAAGAAAATTAGTATTTGCTGCTCTGTTTGCCGCGCTTAGCTGCGCTGCAACAATGGTCATCCGCATTCCCACTCCCTTAGCCGGATATATCCACGCAGGTGATGCGGTCGTGCTCCTGTCGGGCTTTCTGCTCGGACCGTGGTGGGGCGCGGCGGCTGCCGGTCTCGGCTCCGGACTTGCCGATCTCATAGCGGGCTACGGGCTGTATGTGCCCGGAACATTTGCGATAAAGTTCATCGTTGCGCTCGTTGCGGGATGCCTCCTGCGCAGCCGTCTGATCAGCTCGGTACCGCTCAGGGCGGTCGTCTCGGGCATTGTCGGCGAAGTGCTCATGGTGCTTGGGTACCTTGCGTATGAGGCGCTGCTGCTCGGCTACGGTGCAGCGGCAATCGGAGGTGTGCCGATGAACCTCATCCAGGGCGCGTTCGGCGTAGTCGCCGGCTCCGCGCTGTATATCGCGCTGAACAAGACGAAATACTTCTCGTTTTTTTAAATGTTTTTCAGAGGCGGTTTGACGCACCTGCCGATACGGTCATTGCCGGCAGCGCAGCGCCCCTCGCGGCGAGCGGCACTGATGAGGCAGAAGCATCTCCCGGCGTAAGCCGACACAATGACACAATGTTGAAATTGAAAGTGCGGTGCAAAGCAATGCACCGCACTTTTCAATATACACTTTTACACACCGGCACCGTGCGAACGGTCATATCCCGCCCAACGGCAAAGGCCGCGTTATCCCATGAGGATGAAGCCCTCGACGATAAGAAGCTGCGCGAGCAGATAGGTCAGCATGACCATGAAATGCGTTTTGAAAACGCAGTCCTTCTTGAACCGCACGAAAAACAGTATCGAGTCGGACGCAAAAAACAGCACCGCACCGATAAATGTCATAGCACTTGCCGCACACGGCATCGCAACGAGCTGAAACAGCGCAAAGCAGTTCATTGCACCGTTTGTCACGAGATATCCCGTCATGCCGGGATACAGCAGCCTTGACGGAATATGCCCCTTCAGTCCGCGAAAAACGAGCAGCACCGCAGTCAGATACACCAGCGGAGCGAGCACCGTTACCCACACGGGCACCGCCGTCAGATCGGTTTGCAGGCAGTACGCCGCGGCATACAGCAGATGCGATATAAAAAAGCTGCCGCCTCCGATGACAAAGCCCGCCATGCCGCACATCAAAAGCACATCGCCCAGCCAGCTCGTGGCAATGGCGGCAGCAACGACAGGCGACGGCTCCGCAGCCGAGGTCATATACCAGCCGAGGAGCGTTGATATCAGAAAAACCTTGGTAACGCCCCGCAGCACCTTGTCGCACTTGGCGCTGGCATAAAGATGCACGGCACTGAACGCGGCAAATGCCGCAAGAAATGCAAATCTCATCCGATCTCTCCCTGCTTTAAGCTGCGGCTATAATATCATACATTGTGTATTATTTCAAGACTTGCTGCCTGTTGAAACGGCATGGGGAATGTGATAAAATCGGTGCGGAAAAGGATGGTGTAAAAATGAAAACGCCGCTTATGATGATAATAAACCCTGCCGCCGGTAAGGGCGGGTTCAAAAAGGACCTGCCCGAGGCGCTCCGGGAGCTGTCAAACGCCGGATACACGGTCAGCATTTACTTCACCGAGAGCCGCGGTCACGCAGCGGAGCTTGCCGCGCACTACGCCGCAGGCTATCCGCGTCTGCTCGTGCTCGGCGGCGACGGTACGCTTGCCGAGACCGCCGCGGGTCTTATGCAGCTTTCCGGGCGTCCGGAGGTGGGATATATACCTATCGGCACCGCCAACGATGTAGCGCGCACGATAGGTCTTCCGAAAAACGACATTCTTGCCGGTGCGCGGCGGTTCATATCCGGTGTGCCGCACCCGTTTGACGAGGGCAGCTACGGCGAAGGATGGTTCAATTATGTCGCCGCATTCGGCGCGTTCACCGAGGTCAGCTATGCAACGCCGCAGGACTTCAAAAAGAAGCTCGGCGAGGCGGCATACCTCATCGGCGCTGTCAAGAGCCTTTCGAGCCTGCGCAGCCGCCATGTGCGCGTTGAGTATGACGGAGGTGTGCTTGACGGCGAGTTCCTCTACGGCGGAATGTCCAACTCCTATTCCGTTGCGGGACTCGTCGACCTGCCGCGCGAGGACATCGAGCTCGGCGACGGGCTGCACGAGCTGATACTTGTAAAAAAGCTTCCCAATGCCGCCGCGCTTGCGTCGCTCGCGGCAAAGGTGCTCAATCACGATTATTCCAGCGAGTACATCGTGCTGCTGCACACCCGCCGCGCGCGGTTCATCTTCGACGAGCCGGAAGCATGGTCGTTCGACGGCGAGGACGGCGGCGCACATGAGGATATCACCTTTGAAAATGTCCCGCAGGCGATCTCCCTTATCTTTTAAGCCGATATGCTGCCGCTGTGGATCGGTGCGTCCGTATTGATACCTGCGGCGCGATTTTATCAACGGTGTTTAAAAAGCAGGCAAAACGGCGTAAATGCCTGAAATTTGGGCGCGAAGCTGATATTGCCTATGTTAAAGAAAGTTATTTTAGTGTAAGTTTAGTTTGACTACAAGTCGATGTAAAGGTGGTAAAATGAAGAATACATTCAAAATATTCTTTTCCGACATCAGGAGCCTTTCGAGGCACTTCTTTGCGATAGCGGTCGTGATCGCCATAACGATCCTGCCGGCGCTGTATGCCTGGGTCAACATCTACGCAAACTCCGACCCATACGGAAACACGGGCAATATAAGCATTGCCGTGGCCTCTGACGATCTGGGCTACGAGGGCGAGAATAAGGGTGAGGCGATACTCGAGGGGCTGAAGGACAACACATCGATAAACTGGGTGTTTACCGGCAGCACGGATAAGGCCAAGGCGGGTGTTGACAGCGGCAGGTACTACGCCGCGATACTCATCGGCGAGAACTTCAGCCGCAACATGTACGATCTGAAAAGTGCGCTCACCGACGATGAGAGCACCATTACATACTATGTGAACGCAAAGACCAACGCCATTGCGACAAAGATCACCGACACCGCAGCCGAGACGGTCAAGCAGAACATTCAGGTCGAGTACCTAAAGGTGCTGTTCCAGACCGTTTTCACGACCGGACAGGAGATAGGCGAGGACATAGACGAGGAGCAGGCGGTAAACGCGGTCATCTCGCAGCTTACCGATCTGAGCAGCAGCCTCAGGCAGTACAGCGAGTCGATAGGACGCTTTGTGGATAACAGCTCGTCGATATCCTATGTTCTTTCCGGCATCGGAAGCTCCTCGGCAAATGCGTCGTCGGCGCTTTCCGGCTCTCAGGCGACGATCAACTCCGCAAAGGCGGCGGTCACGAACGCGCAGACGGCGATTGACCAGCTGGCCGAGGGCGTTGACGGCAAGCTCGCCGAGCTCGAGAGCGATCTTGACGAGCTGACGGAGGCGCTCAACAAGCTTGCCTCCAGCGAGGTCATAAACGGCTCCATTGAGCTGCATAATCAGATGGTAGACAACGCCAAG
This sequence comes from Phascolarctobacterium succinatutens, assembly GCA_963640555.1. Taxonomy (GTDB): domain Bacteria; phylum Bacillota; class Clostridia; order Oscillospirales; family Oscillospiraceae; genus F23-B02. The sequence goes on along the minus strand of CAVHZB010000116.1, from coordinate 898 downwards.
AGCACCGCCGCAAAATTGCAGACTCATCTTGAGGCTCTGCGCGCACTGCTTCCGGAAAACAGTGCCCTGAGCGGCACATCCTATGTCGCAAATACTCTCGATGCGCTCATCGAGCGCACAAAGCAGATGCAGACGCAGCTTGAGCTGCTGCGCGACGACTCAAGCTTTGCAGAGGATGCGGCGAGAATAACCGGCGCCTGCGCCGACACCGTTTCGGTCATGCGCTCGATGATAACAAACGAGCTCAAGACCGGCATCGACCTCATGCTCTCGAACCTTTCGAGCACCATGAACATGATGGGTCCGCTCATTACGAGCCTCGGCATCACGCTTGACGATATATCGCCCGTCATATCCTCGGCAGGCGATACGCTCAAATATGTATCCTCGTCCATGACGCGGCTGCAGGCGCTCATGGAGCGCGTTGCCGACTCCTGCGACGGGCTGCTGCAGAAGATAAACGAGGGCACTGCCGACGAACGCCTGCAAACGCTCATAACCGTTCTCAACGGCAACGCCGAAAAATACGCGGAGTTTCTGTCCGAGCCCGTCAAGGTGACGGAGGAGACGATCTATCCCACCGCGAGCTACGGCGACGCAATGACGCCGTTTTACTCGGTGCTTGCCATCTGGGTCGGCGGCGTTATCCTTGTTGCCATTCTCAAGGCCGAGGCAGAGCCCAAGGGGCTGCGCAATGTCACCGACGGGCAGAAATACTGGGGCAAGTTCCTGCTGTTTTTCTTCCTCGGTCAGGCTCAGGCGGCAGTCATCGTGCTGGGCGATATCTACCTCCTCGGCTGCCAATGCGAAAATCCCGTGCTGTTCTGGGCGGCCGCCGCAGTTACGAGCTTTGTGTTCATTTCGCTCATCTATTCGCTGGCGCTGGCCTTCGGCGATA
>CAVHZB010000115.1:0-4752 GCA_963640555.1 Phascolarctobacterium succinatutens | reverse complement strand
CAGACTCACCCTCGTGCGTATGCTGCGAGTCCTCGACTTCGGAGAATAATAAAGGCATAAAAAATGCACCGGTTAGTCCGGTGCATTTTTTGACAGTCTGAGAAAAAGAGTGCCCGATGGCACTCTTTTTCATTTTCCGACGCAGAAGCGCTCGAATATTCTGTTTGTGACCTCGTCGCGTACCGTGCGTCCGGTGAGCTCTCCGAGTGCCGACATCGCCGCCTCCGTCTCGGTAAGCACAATATCCGGCGTGCAGCCAAGCTCAAGCGCATGGGATGCCGCGGCAAGCGATTCGAGCGCACGGCTGACCGCTTCGAACTGCCGCGCGTTTGTGAGTATCTCACCCGCGGGAGCGTTCGGCATCGGAAACAGCCGGCGCACGGCGCCTTCAAGCTCGGCTATGCCTTCGCCGGTGACTGAGCTCACGGTAATGACCGGAAGCATCGTTTCGGGAACGACCGCGCCGCTGCCGAGATCGGCTTTTGACAGAACCACTATGCCGTGCGGGGCAGACTCCGCGCATTTAATTATATCCTTATCCTCTGCGGTAAGCTCTCCGCTGCCGTCGATGACCGCGATGACCAGCTCTGCCTCATGCATGGCGCGGCGCGAGCGGTCGACTCCGAGACGCTCGATCTCATCATTCGTTTCGCGTATACCGGCGGTGTCGGTCAGCCTGAGCAGCACACCGCCGAGCTTCAGCCTCTCCTCTATGGTATCGCGCGTTGTGCCGGGAATGTCGGTCACTATCGCGCGGTCATAGCCTAAAACGGCGTTCAGAAGCGAGCTCTTTCCCGCATTCGGTCTGCCGACTATCGCGGCGGGAATGCCTGACTGCATGAGCCTGCCGCGGTCGTAGCTTGCGCGGAGCGCACCGAGATCTGCCTCCGCACGGGCTATATCCTCACGATACCGCTCAATGAGAAACGGCTCAATATCCTCATCGGGATAGTCGAGCACCGCGTGGTAATGTGAGCTTATGTCGGTCAAAACGGCGTAAACCGCGTCTATCCTGCGCGATATCGCTCCGGCGAGCTGACCGGCGGCATTGCGGGCAGCCTCGGCGGTCTCGGCATCGATTATATCAGCCACAGCCTCGGCGCCGGCAAGATCCATCCTGCCGTTTAAAAACGCACGCTTTGTAAACTCGCCCGGCAGCGCCTGCCTCGCTCCGAGGGCAAACGCCGCTTCGAGCACCGCACGCAGCACTACCGGCGAGCCGTGACACTGAAATTCGGCGGTGTTCTCGCCCGTATAGCTGTTGGGTGCGCGGCTTACGGTGCAAAGGCAGACATCCAGAAGGCTGCCGTCGTCATCAAAAAGCTTGCCGTACATGAGCTTTCTGTCCTCGCATTCGGACATCGGCTTGCCGCACAAGGGCTTGAACAGCCTGCCGGCAATATCTATTGCCGCATCGCCGGACAGACGCACGATGCCTATCGCGCACACCTGCGAGCCGGTGGATACGGCGGCTATGGTATCGGACATGATAGTTCTCCTCAAAGGAAAAAGCGGGCACAGCCCGCTTTTCGAATTTAAATGTTTTCGATAATTACTTATTCATTCTTGCCGCACGGGCAGCCTTCTCATCGTTGTCCTCGGAGATATAGTAGCTCAGGGAAAGCAGACTGTCCGAGAAATGGATGTTTTCAACGATTGTGCTGCTCTCGGGCGAGGTCAGCTCGATGTTGGTGAAATTCCAGATGGCGTTTATGCCGTGCTTTGTGAGCAGCTCGGTTGTCTCGATAGCGTGAGCCTTGGGAACGCAGAGCACCGCAGCGTCGATCTTATTCTCGGTGAGATAGGTGGGAAGCTCGGCTACATTGCGAATGGTCACGCCCTCATAATCGGTACCGATAAGCTCGGGCTTTACATCGAACGCCGCCTTGAGATCAAAGCCCCAGGTCTTGAATGAAAAGTTGCACATAAGTGCCTGACCGAGGTTGCCGACACCGATGAGGATGGCACTGTAGCCCCTGTCCATGCCGAGGATGGATGCGATCTCCGCACGAAGAGCGGTGACCTTATAGCCATAGCCCTGCTGACCAAATTCGCCGAAACAGCTGAAATCCTGACGGATCTGCGACGGAGTGAGACCGAGCTGACGACCCAGCTCGCCGGATGATATGCGGCTCACGCCCGCCTCGTTGAGCTCATCGAGCTTGCGAAGATAGCGGGGGAGACGGCGGATTACATTATTAGATACTTTCACGCGCTTCATACTTGACTTCTCCTTAAAAGCGGCATATAGATGTTAATTATTTGATTAACCGATTATACCATATGTTTTTTTTCATTTCAAGAGGCAAAATGACAGAAAGCGTGCAGTATAGTGAATAAAATCAACATTTTTCGTGAACATGACAGGATTGATGTTTTGCCGATTATGTGTTATTTTAAGTTTCACGGAGAGTGATAAGCATGAGAATGAGAAAAAAGCCTAATTTGCAGCCGCGCATGGAAAGGTGCGCAGAGGTCCTCGTAAAGCAGCCTGAGGCGCTCGCAGGGGCGTGGCGCAGAGAGCTTCCCGGATATGAGAGGCTGTGGCTTGAGATAGGCTGCGGCAAGGGCAGATTTACCGTCGGCACCGCGCAGGAGCACCCAGAAGCGATGCTTCTGGCGCTTGAAAAGGTCGAGGACGCGCTCGTTATCGCAATGGAGCGCGCGGTAGAAGCGCAGGTAAGCAATGTGCGCTTTATATCCATGGACGCAAATAAGCTGCGTGAGGTGTTCGCACCTGCCGAGGTCGACAGGGTATTTATAAATTTCTGCGATCCGTGGCCGAAAAGCCGCGATGCAAAGCACAGGCTCACCGCACCGAATTTTCTGAGGATATACGCGGATCTGCTGCCCATAGGCGGTCAGGTGCATTTTAAAACGGATAACCTGCCGCTGTTTGAGTGGTCGGTGAGGCAGTTCGAAGCCGAGGGGTGGGAGATAACAGAACTGACAAACGACCTGCACGAAAACGGTAACGGCGGAGTTATGACAGATTACGAGTGCAAATTCCGTGAAATGGGCGTTAAGATAAACAGACTTGCCGCACGCAGAACGGGCGGCACGAAGGACGGAAGCGCCGGCACGGTTCCGAGGCTGAGGGATGCGGCGCTGTCCGATGCAAGGGGGGCTGAGAAGTGAGATTCATAAGCTGGAATGTAAACGGTCTGAGAGCCGCCGTAAAAAAAGGCTTTGAGGAGATATTCTACGCTCTGGATGCCGATCATTTCTGCATTCAGGAGACAAAGCTTCAGGCCGGTCAGATAGAGCTCGACCTGCCGGGGTATGAGCAGTACTGGTGCTATGCCGACAAAAAGGGCTATTCCGGCACGGCGATATTCACAAAGCACACGCCGCTTTCGGTGAGCTATAACATTCCGGGTCACGACACCGAGGGCAGAGTTATAACGCTGGAGTACGAGGATTACTGGCTCGCTGCGGTGTACACGCCTAACTCGCAGAACGAACTCAAGCGCATAGACTACCGCATGAGCTGGGAGGATGATTTCCGGCAGTACCTATGCTCGCTGGATGCGAAAAAGCCGGTAATAATTTGCGGTGACCTTAACGTTGCCCACAGTCCCATTGATCTCAAGAACCCTGATACGAACCACTTTAACCCCGGATTTTCCGATCAGGAACGCGGCAAATTCACCGAGCTTCTCGAAGCGGGCTTTATAGACACCTTCCGCACGCTTTATCCCGATAGGAGCGATGCCTACTCATGGTGGAGCTACCGCGCCGCCGCGAGAAGCCGGAATGTCGGTTGGCGCATTGATTATTTCATCGTGTCAGAGCGGCTGCGGGACAATATAAAGGATGCGTACATACTGCCCGAGGTCATGGGCTCGGATCATTGTCCGGTGGGGCTGGATATTCTATGGTGAAGATAGGCAATACCGAAATAAATGGGCGCGTGACGCTCGCGCCTATGGCGGGAGTCACCGACTTTGCGTTCCGGAGCATATGCACGGAGCTCGGAGCGGCGCTCACGACGACGGAAATGGTCAGTGCGAAGGCTCTCGTTTACGGGGACAGCAAGACGAAAAGCCTGCTGTATAATCTGCCGGACTGCCGTCCGTTTGCCGCGCAGATATTCGGGCACGAGCCCGAGGTCATGGCCGAGGCGGCTCCCATGGCGATAGAGCTCTCCGGCGCCGATATGCTTGATATAAACATGGGCTGTCCGGTAGGGAAGATAGTAAAAAGCGGCGACGGCTCTGCGCTCATGCGCGATCCGGAGCTCGCCGCACGCATAGTCGAGAGTGTAGTAAAGACTGCCGGAGTACCGGTCACGGTGAAATTCCGCAAGGGCTTTGACGGCGGCAATGTAAATGCAGTCGAGCTTGCAAAGACTCTTGAGCAGGCGGGTGCGTCGGCGCTCGCCGTGCACGGAAGGACCCGCGCGCAGATGTATGCCGGCAAGGCCGACTGGGATATTATCCGCGATGTAAAGCGCGCGGTGAGCATACCGGTGATCGCAAACGGAGACATATTCTCCGCAGAGGATGCAGAGCATATCCTGCGGTACACCGGCTGCGACCTTGCGATGATCGGCAGGGGCATATTCGGTGACCCTTGGCTCTTTGAGCAGGCAAACGCTCTCATAGCCGGTGGACCGGTACCGGAGCTGCCGCCGCTTTCCGAGCGCATGGACCTTGCCGTAAGGCACACGAGAATGTATGCCGAGGTATTCGGCGAGCGCCTTGCCTGCCTTGAGGCGCGGCACCAGATACCGTGGTATCTCAAGGGCGT
>CAVHZB010000114.1:0-4930 GCA_963640555.1 Phascolarctobacterium succinatutens | reverse complement strand
CCATGTAGCTGAGCTCGCGCAGCTCGTTATAGGTTATGCGCTCTATCGCGTCGGGACTGTCGACTATGCGCGGGTCGGCCATGAGTATGCCGGAAACATCGGTCCAGTTTTCATATACGTCGGCATTCAGGGCCGCCGCAGCCAGCGCGCCGGTCACATCGCTGCCGCCGCGCGACAAAACGCGGATGCTGCCGTCGGGCATTGCGCCGTAAAATCCCGGCGTCACTATCCTCCGCCCCGCCGCGAGCCGCTCGAGCTCGGCGTAGGAGCGCTCCTTGTCGATGCTGCCGTCAAACGAAAATCTAAGCCACAGCTCGGCATCGAGAAAGTCATAGCCGAGAAAGTCGGCCATGAGCAGCGCCGAAAAATATTCGCCGCGCGATACGAGCTTGTCCTTCGATATGCCGCGCTCGATCTCCTCGCGCAGAGCGGAAAGCCGCGAGTCTATGTCAACGCTCAGCTCCAGCTCGGCGCATATGCCGCGATAACGCTCCGCGATCATCTCAAACACCGGATCGCAGCTCACGCCGTATTTCCTGTGCGCATGGCACAGATACAGAAGATCCGTGAGCTTATGGTCGTCTTTGAACCGCTTTCCGGCTGCCGAAACGACTATTACCCGCCGTGCCGGATCTGCCTCGATGATGGCTTTTACCTTTCTGAACTGTCCGGCGTCCGCCATGGACGAGCCGCCGAATTTTGCGACCTTCAACATATCACATGAGCCCCGCTATGAACAGCTCGGGGTCTGCCTCCTTTGCCTTTGCTGCCCAGCCGTGCATCTTCGATACCGGCACGGGCATCGTTATAACGCCCTCGCCGCATTTCTCAACGGCAATTGAGCGGATAAACCCGTCGTCACCCGCAAAGCGCACATAGTAGGCGTGCCCGGCGGCGGAGTTATCGACCGGCACCTCGCGCACCATGTCGGTGTAAAAGCCCTTTACGCCGCTCAAAATGTCCGCGCAGTCGGCAACGGCGTTGTACGCGGTGGGGTATCGTCCCGCGCCCTGACCGTAAAAGCTCTCCTTGCCGGTGAGCTCCGTTTCAAACGAGATGACATTGCGGTTTGTCGCTACCGCCGCCTCAAGCTCGCCTGCCGGCACAAAGCAGGGCTCAACATAGCAGCTTACCGAGCCGGAGGGGTGCTTCTGACCGAACGCGAGCATTTTGCAGACGCGGTTTCTGCTCTCCGCGGCGGCTATGTCGCCCGCGCATACGCTGCGGATGCCGAACACCGGCACATCTGCCTCCGAAAGGCACGCGTCAAACGCAACATTCGCACTTATCACGGCCTTGCGCTGAATATCCAGCCCGTCGATGTCGGCGGAGGGGTCTGCCTCGGCATAGCCGAGCCTCTGCGCCTCGGCAAGAACGTCGGCAAAGTCCGCGCCGTTTGAATGCATCGCGTCGAGGATGAAATTCGTCGTTCCGTTCATGATGCCGCAGAAGCCGCTCACGCTGTCAAGCCGCTTGACTCTTTCAAGGTTTACGAGCCACGGTATGCCGCCGCCGACTGCCGGAGTGCAGCGAAATGCCACCGACTCGCGCACGGCAAGCTCGGTGAGCTCTTTATAATAGTGGGCAACAAGGTGCTTGTTCGCGGTTACGACATTTTTCCCCGCCATCATCGCCGCGCTCACATATTCGTAGGCCGGTGACAGCCCGCCGAGCACCTCGACAACGGTGTCGACCTCGGCATCGTTCAATATAATGCTTATGTCCTTTACCGCCTTGTCGCCAAGCTCCGGTCTGTCCCTGCGCACGAGAACATATTTCACCGACATATCCTGCCGTTTGCTCACGATGTCAAGAACTCCGCCGCCGACTACTCCGCAGCCCAAAAGTGCGATCTTCATACCTTTACCTGCCTTTGTTTGTCTTTCTGGCAAAAACATATGTTTTTGAGATGAAAACAATATAACATGGGAGGCGGCGATATGCAAGAACTTTTTGCGATTTTCATGTAAAAAAGAAACAATAAGCAGCAGTCGAAACCGTACAAAATGACGAAAGAAACAAATTTTTGGGGTGCAGTGCCGCTGCGCGGTCATTTTTTATCCGGCAGCATGAATTTTTTGCAAGTCTCAACATTCCGTATTCGCTCCGTATATGGTATAATGTTAAAAAACTCGAACGGAGGTGCCGCCGTGAAATACGCCGGACTCATATCGAAAATGACGCTGGAGGAGAAGGCCTCGCTCACCTCGGGCGCGGACTTCTGGAACACCAAGGCCGTACAGCGGCTGGGCATACCGCAGATGATGCTTGCCGACGGGCCGCACGGTCTGCGCAAGCAGATCGGCAAAAACGACCACCTCGGTCTGAATGCGGCATACCCCGCTACCTGCTTCCCGACGGCAGCCGCCGCCGCGAACAGCTGGGACGAGGAGCTCATTGAGCAGATGGGTGTGCGCCTCGGCGCGGAGGCGCGGGCGCAGGAGGTCTCGGTCGTGCTCGGTCCGGGCGTCAATATAAAGCGCAGTCCGCTGTGCGGCAGAAACTTTGAGTACTACTCCGAGGATCCGCTGCTTGCGGGCAGGTGCGCCGCCGCACTCATACGCGGAGTGCAGTCGACCGGCGTTGCCGCGTGCGTAAAGCACTTTGCCGCAAACTCGCAGGAGACCCTGCGCATGACAAACGACTCGGTCATGGATGAGCGCACGCTTCGGGAGATATACCTCCCCGCGTTCGAGATCGCCGTGAAGCAGGGCGGAGTCAAGTGCCTCATGACATCATATAACCGCCTCAACGGGCAGTACACCAACGAAAACACCCACCTTTTGCAGGACATACTGACCCATGATTGGGGCTATGACGGGCTTATCGTTACCGACTGGGGCGGAGATAACGACCGCGTTCGCGGACTCATTGCCGGAAATGCGCTCGAAATGCCCGGCACCGGCGGCGAGACCGACCGGCAGATAGTCGATGCCGTGCGCCGGGGCGAGCTGAGCGAGGAACTTCTGGACGAGCGCGTTGACACGGTCCTGCGGCTCGTGTTCGACGGTCAGACGGCGTTTAAGAAAAAGCGTGCCGCCGACCTTGAGGAGCACGACGAGTTTGCCGCGCGCCTTGCCGCCGAGAGCGCGGTGCTTCTCAAAAACGAGGACGGTGCCCTGCCGCTGCGAGCCGGTGCGCGCGTCGCCGTTATCGGGGATTTTGCGAAAACGCCGAGATATCAGGGAGCGGGCAGCTCGCACATAGAGCCGACGAAGCTCACGGACGCGCTCGGCGCGCTCAAGTCCGAGGGTGTTGATATTCTGGGCTTTGAGCCGGGCTTTAAGCGCTTCGGCGGCAAAAGCAAAAAGCGCCTGTCGCGCGCAGTGAAGCTTGCCGAAGGCGCCGATGCCGTGCTCCTGTATCTGGGACTTGACGAGGGCAGCGAGGCGGAGGGAGTTGACCGCCGTCATATGCGCCTGCCGGAAAATCAGACGGAGCTGCTGCGTGAGATAAGGCAGGTCAACGAAAACATCGTTGTCGTGCTCTCATGCGGAAGTCCGGTAGAGACCGATTGGGACGAGGATGCCAAGGCTCTGCTGTATGCCTGTCTCGGAGGTCAGTCCGGTGCGAGAGCCGTGGCGCGGCTGCTCACCGGTAAGGTATCGCCCTCCGGCAAGCTCGCCGAGACCATGCCGCACAGACTATCCGACACACCGTGCGCAAATTACTATCCCGGTACGGAGAACACCTCCGAGTACCGCGAGGGCATTTTCGTCGGCTATCGCTATTACGATACTGCGGGCGTTGAAGTCAAGTATCCCTTCGGCTTCGGGCTGAGCTATGCGAGCTTTGAGTACTCCGGGCTCGAGCTGCACCCCGATGAAGTTTGCTTTACCGTTAAAAACACCGGCGGCATGGCGGCAGCCGAAACTGCGCAGGTGTATATCAGCGCGCCGAAGGGCGGAGTGTTCCGCCCGAACAAGGAGCTGTGCGGCTTTGCGCGCATGACTCTGTGTCCGGGTCAGTCAGAGCGAGTGAAGATCAAGCTCGATGAGCGTGCGTTTGAGTACTGGAATGTCGACGAAGATCGCTGGGCGGTCGAGGGCGGCAGGTATGAGGTGCTCGTCGGTGCGTCCTCGCGGGATATTCGCCTTACCGGTGCGCTGGATGTGACCGGCGACGGCGCCTCAGATCCCTATGCCGATCCCGTCTTCGAGCCGTACCGCAGATGCGATGTGAGATCGGTGTCCGACAAGGCGTTCGCCGCACTTCTCGGCAGAGAGATACCGCGGCATATGTGGGACAGAGCCGCGCCGCTTGAATTTAACAGCGCCCTCGTACAGGGGCGGTACCGTCCTGGCGTCGGGCGGCTGCTGTACCGGCTGCTGCGGCTTGTTTACGGCTTTTTCCGTCTGACCGGCAATGCGGAGGGGGCAAACAACACCGAGTTTGCGATGAATCTGCCGTACCGCGGGCTTGCGCGCTTCACGGGCGCCGTGACCGAAGCACAGGTGCGTGTGCTGCTGAAGCTTGCAAACCGCGAAAAAGGCGCACTGCGGGCGGTTTTCGGCGCTTTGACCGGTAAATAGTTGCCGGAGCGTTTTTCCTTTGACATATTGACGGCTTTGTGATAAAATGACCTCACTGTGGATTTATATTTACAAACTGTAGCTTAATGTGGTATAGTTACCGCATCTGAACAACAAAGAATTATATGGGAGGAAAACAACATGTGCATTAAGGCAATAGCCAATTTTGACTACGAGGCAGCTAAGGATAACCTCGTCGAGACCATTAAGTATCTCGACGCAGGCAAGGTTCTCGGCGTTGCAGGCAAGCTCCTTGAGATAAATCCCAAGGAAGTTGCCCAGAAGATCAAGGATAAGGTCACGGATGAGGATACCCGCCTGTTCGTTCAGAGCAAGGTCCGCCTCGTCGGCGATATCCTGACCTGGCCCATCAGCATGATCTCCAGCTTCACCTGATA
>CAVHZB010000113.1:0-4972 GCA_963640555.1 Phascolarctobacterium succinatutens | reverse complement strand
GCGGCGATAACCCCGGCGGCGATAACCCCGGCGGCGATAACCCCGGCGGCGATAACCCCGGCGGCGATAACCCCGGCGGCGATAACCCCGGCGGCGATAACCCCGGCGGCGATAACCCCGGCGGCGATAACCCCGGCGGCGATAACCCCGGCGGCGATAACCCCGGCGGCGATAATCCCGGCGGTGACAATCCCGGTGGAGACAACCCCGGCGGCAACGATCCCGGCGGCGATAACCCCGGTGGAGACAACCCCGGCGGCAACGATCCCGGCGGCGATAACCCCGGTGGAGACAACCCCGGCGGCAACGATCCCGGCGGCGATAACCCCGGTGGAGACAACCCCGGCGGCAACGATCCCGGCGGCGATAACCCCGGTGGAGACAACCCCGGCGGCAACGATCCCGGCGGCGATAACCCCGGTGGAGACAACCCCGGTGGCAACGATCCCGGCGGCGATGACCCCAACGGCGACAACCCCGATACACCGGATAAACCCAGCGAGCCTAAAGAGCCTGCTGAGACCGGCGATACAAGAAGCATTGTTTTGATGATAGCCATTGCTCTCATCAGTACGGCAACGCTTGCAGTCACTTACCGCAAGAGGGATAATAACTGATCATATGTGGGCGATTAGTTGACTTATTGCAAAAGTGCATATAAAATAGGAGTGGTTATTACCACTCCTATTTTTATTCCCAGAGGAAATAATGATGAGCAAAAATGCGAGGAAGCTCATACGGTGTATCGCGGCGATGGCTCTTGCCGTCTCTGTCGGTTTTCTGATTTTTTACGCATGGGACGATGTGAGCAGCCGCAGCACCGATGATAAGGTAAAGGAGCTAAAGGGTACCGAGGATGATGTAAAAGCTCCGGACATTCTGCCTGAATATAAGGCTCTGTATGCCGAGAACAGCGACACGATAGGCTGGCTGAAGATAGACGGTACCGGCATAGACAATGTCGTTATGTACGCTCCCGACGAGATAAATAAATATCTGCACACGGATTTTTACGGCAGCTATGCCTATCGCGGCTGCCTGTTCGTTGACGAATACTGCGATGTGCTGCGCTCGGACAATATTATCGTATACGGGCACAATATGAAGGACGGAACGATGTTCGGCTCCCTGATGTACTATGTCAGCGAGGATTTCTACAAGCAGCACAGGTACATCAGCTTTGATACCGTGTACGAAAAGCAGACCTATGAGATTGTTGCTGCGATAAAGACCTCTATCCTCCCCAAGGATGACGACGGCTTTAAATACTACGAATACACAGGGCAAAACGATGAGGCGGCATTTAATGAGTATGCTGAATTCATCGCCGGAAACAAGCTGTACGACACCGCCGCCTCATTGCAGCCGGGTGATAAGATACTGACTCTGTCCACCTGCGCATACCACACGGACAACGGGCGCTTCATTGTAGTTGCCAGAAAAATAAGCTGAAAAAACAGACCGGTCACATTAAATGTGGCCGGTCTTTTCCCGCGGCTATGTGAGGAAGAAAAGGAAGTTGTATGGCAATAGTCAGCCGCGGCGGGGGGGCTGTTTTTTTATGCGGCGGCGCGGTCGTATCTTGCGAGTATGACCGCAAGCTGTGCGCGGGATATGGGCAGATCGGGACGGAACGAGCCATCCTCGAAGCCGGTTATTATCCCCTGCTTCACCGCCCATGCAGCTGCCGCGCGGTAGCAGTCGGCAATGTCGGCTGCGTCGGTAACGGTGCTCAGGTCGGAGCCGGACTCCGGTGAGCCTGCATATCTGTAGAGCATGGTGACAAACTGTGCGCGGGTGAGCTCGGTATCGGGACCGAAGGTGGTGGCGGTAAAGCCCTTGATCACGCCTTCGTTATAGCCCCAGATGATCGCCTCTCTGCCCCAGAAATCATCTGCAACATCGCTGAAGGGCTCGGTAAGTCCGGAAACATCGGGCTCACCGGCAATGCGGTAGAGCATTGTCGCCGCCTGTGCGCGGGTGCTCGTTGCGTTCGGAGAGAAGGTACCCTCGCCGGTACCTTTTACCAGACCGTGGAACCACGCGTAATAAAGCTCGTCATAATACCATGCATTTGCGGGAACATCCGTAAACGGGAGCGTTCCGCGCTCGGGAAGAGCGTCGAGAATCTGCTGAGCCATAAACTGATGACCTTCAAGGTTCGGGTGCACCTTCAGAGCAAAGTACTCCCAGAAATAGCGGTCGTTGTAGTTCATGGGATAGGTCTCGGTGCCGACAACATTGGCATAGTAATAGTTATCGTACTTATAGGAAAGCAGCTTGATATGGTTATTTATCGAGCTTACAATCGGTGCCGCAAGACCGCTGAGATCAAGCATGCTGCCGTCGGAAAGACGGAAGTTTTTAAACGGGTTGAACACTCCGACTGCCACAACGGTGATATCGGGATTGAGCTCATGGATCTTTGCCATAAGAGCATCGTAGTTATCCTCAAACTGCTCAACTGCCTTGTAGAAGGTCGCCGTTATGAGAGCGGTGAGCTTGGTCATCTGTCCGACTGACTGACAGTATTCAATGAGCTTGCCGAATGCGACTCCGATGCTGCCGCCCTTGTTCAGAAAGTCCTTGATATCCTTCAGCGCGTCATTTTCCGCATCCTCGGTCATTTCGTTGAGAACTATGCCGAGTGTGAACGAGAACACATCGTTCGAGCCGACATTTATGCTTATGATATCGGTCTTTTTTACCGCTTCCTTGTAATTCACCATTGCGTCGATGGCATCAAGGTCAGATATAGTAAAGGTACCGTTTCCGTCGGTATCAAAATAGGTGTTGCCCCATGAGCGCGTTGTGTCATAATCGTTATAAACGCCATCAAGGAAATATCTGAACTCAACGGCGCGCAGACCGCTGCGGGCATACTGGAGGAGCTTTGCGTCGAGAGCATTCGCCACGATGCTGTGATACGCGGTCGGCACTGCCGAAAAATCATATCCGTAGTAGATATAATCGGGATTGTAGACCGTTGTGTAGTCATCGGTCTGCTGATCATAATATGTCTCGCTGCCGTCCTTGGTGAGGGCGCAGCCGGCGGCGATGCTGTCACCGACGCACATATAGTACTTGTACGGCTCATAGCTTCTGTCCGCCAGTGCCGGTACACAGAGTACGGATACCATAACAAGCACAAGCACGAGGCTCAAAATGCGTTTTGCGTGTTTCATAATTTCCCTCCCGTTATTAAACAGCCTTTGTTTCTTCTGCTTTTTCGTTATAGTCCTCTGCGAGCTTGAGGTAGTCTATCTTCCCCATTCCGGTGTGCGGCATGGAATCAACAAACTGAATGTCATACGGCTTTGCCGGTCCTTCAAGCTCCTGACTGCACATTTCATACAATTCTTTTTTAAGAGCCGTGCTTTTCTCTATCTCCAGTGCATCCGTTTCGACAAAGGCAAGCGTGAGCTGGCCCTGTGCATGGTCGGTGTCGTTAACGCCGACGACCGCGCAGCTTTTTACCAGCGGGTGCTTTCCGAGGACGCTCTCAATGTGCGTGGGGAATATCTTGTGTCCGTTAAAAAGGGTTATCATTCGCTTTATTCTTCCCTTTATGTAGACAAATCCGTCGGAATCCATGCGCCCGATATCGCCGCTGTGTACCCACACGCTGCCGTCCGGGTGCCTTTTTATTACCTTTTCGGTCTCGGCAGGATTGTTAAGGTAGCCGAGCATGACCGACGGTCCGCTTATGCAGATCTCGCCTTCCTCATCATAGTCGAGCTCCTCGGTGGTGCCGGGACGGAATATGCCCATGGTCGTTGTAAGCAGAGGATAGCCCACCGACAGGCTTCTGAAATTGCCGTTGCAGCAGCAGGATGCCGCCGAGGACACCTCGCTCATGCCGTAGCCCTGCGAAAGCGGATAGCGGCAGCCGCGCTTTTCAAGAAAGCGGTTGAGCTTGGCTTCGAGTCCGGCGTTCATCGTATCGCCGCCGGAGCCGGCAGTGCGGAAAAAGCTGAGGTCGAAGCCGTTTGCAAGCTCCTTGCTGTTCATGAGCTTTTCATAGTGTGCCGGAACGAGCAGCGTATGCTCGGGTCTGTATTTTTTAACATAGTGTCCGACCTTATCGGGGTCAAACTTTGGTATAACAACGACCTCAAGTCCGAGCGAGAGCGGCATATGCAGGCTCGATACGATCCCGTAGGACGAGAACATCGGGATGATGTTCAAAAAGCGCTGTCCGCGGGTGTACGACACGCCGCAGTGCTTGAAGTCAAACGCTATGGCGTTAAAGCCGTCGTTTGAGAGCATAACGCCCTTCGGTGCGCCGGTGGTGCCGCCGGTGAGGGTCACTGCGGCAAGATCGTTCTCGCCGTACTCGACGGTTTCGGTCTCGATTCCTGCGCCGGTGGATGAAAACCGCTCCCATGTGGTGACCGTTTCATTACACGCGATCTTCAGCGTGGGCATCTTGAGCTGTTTTAAAATTCTTATGGATACCGGAAGAGACGTGTCTGCGGATATGACGATTATCTTCTCTATACCGGACTGCATGAGTGCATCCCTGAGAGCCTCGAAATACAGGTCTATAACAATAAATACCTTGGCTCCGGTCTGCTTGACAAAGTCTATGGCTCCTGCAGCGCTCGTGCGCGGATCCAGTATCAGCGGTGCCGCGCCGATCTTGTTGAGTCCATACAGAGCATAGACCATCTCGGGTATGGTAACGGTGGCGGCTGCAACTATATCGCCTTTTTTGACCCCCGCTGCGGCAAATGCGCCTGCGCATTTATCCGCCTCGTCGAGCAGCTTGCCGTAGCTTATCCTTCTGCCGAAGTAGTTAAGAGCAGTATCGGTCCTGTTATGTTCGTTATTTACACGCAGCTGACGGTATATCGTGTCGTGAGGCATTGAGGCATTGATCGCTTCTTCTGCAAAAAATTGCAGCCACGGCTTTTCAATTGACGGTCTTAGCAGCTTGCACATAGTTCTTCCTCCTCAGTCGAATTAAACT
>CAVHZB010000112.1:0-4977 GCA_963640555.1 Phascolarctobacterium succinatutens | reverse complement strand
GTCACCGCTACCCTGAACCCCGTGGTGTGCGGACTTCTGCTCTCGGGCGTTATGGCCGCGTGCATCTCAACGGCGTCGGGCATCCTCGTGTCCCTGTCCACCATGACTACTCACGACTTTGTTCTCCGCTTCTTAAAGCCCGATATGGCTGAGGAGAAGCAGGTAAGCACCTCCCGCTGGATCATCGTTGCATACAGCGCTGTCGCTTATGTCATCGCCACTCAGGTCTCCAGCATTCTCGGAGCTATCATGAGCGTTCTGGCTCTGTGGGCGCCCTACACCATCCTTATGTTCGGCGTGTTCTACTTCTCCAAGACGCTCAAGAAGTCCAGCGGCTGGGTCGTGTTCGGCTCTGGCATCATCGCGTTTGTTCTCTGCAAATTCATCGCTCCCTCGCTCGCCATCGCAGGACAGCCCATTTACACGGTGTTCGTCGTTTCCCTTGCAGCCTACATCCTCTGCGCCATATTCGACAAGAAGGTCTGCTTCGAGGGCGAATACAAATATCAGGAAGTATAGCATTTCTCTCCTCACGCCCTGCGTACGGAGCGCCCTTCGGCGCTCCGTGCAGGGCTGACTGCCGAAGGAGCCGGCGAACGGCTTTTATGTTTAACGATAAGGAGGTTTACCGGTGAATGATTCTATTGCAAAAAAGCTCACCGAAAACACAAAAAACTTTGTAATTATCGGCGAAGCGGGCTCCGGTAAAACCGAGGTTTCCCTTAACCTTGCGCTGGCCATGCACAGAGCCGGCGGCAAGCCGGTCCATTTTTTTGATATGGATCAGACAAAGCCCATTTTCCGGGCAAGAGACAGCAGCAGCTTTGTCACTCTCGGCGGCGTTATCTTTCACTGTCAGGAGCAGCTTATGGATGCCCCCATCGTTGCCGCGGGCGTTATCGAGCGTCTGCGCGATCCGGACAGCATCGTTCTGCTTGACATCGGCGGCGGTGCATACGGCAGCCATATGATCGGTCAGTTTGCCGGATATCTGAACGATCCGGATACCAAGGTAGTGTATCTCATCAATCCCTACCGCCCGTGGTCGGGCAGTCGGGAGGATATCGAGGAAACGATATCCAGAACGGTGGGCGCTGCGCATCTTGAAAAAATTTCTGTTGCAGCAAACCCGAATTACGGACCGGATACTTCTCCGGAGGATGTCCTTAACGGTATAGACAGACTGCGCGGGATGCTTCCGGAAACTGAGCTCGAGTTTGTTTGCGCCATGGACGGCATTGCAGATGCCGTTGCGCAAAAATGCAGCTTACCCGTGTTTACAATTGAATTGAATACCGTGCCCGAATGGCTGCGGTGAGATTCCGAAAATAATTAAAAGGAGTGTTTTCAATGGCAAAAGGAAGGATCGAGATATATATCGAAGCCTGCAAGAGCTGCCTCTACTGTGTCCAGACCTGTCCCAAGAAGGTCCTCGGCACGACTGAGGCGACAAATGCAAAGGGCTATCAGTATGTTCAGCCACTTGAACCTGAAAAATGCATAGGCTGCGGTATGTGTGCCCGCATTTGCCCCGATGCAGCGATCTCTGTATTCAAGGAGGAAGAATAAAATGTCAGATAAAGTTTTCATGAAGGGCACGGAGGCGGTTGCTGAGGCGGCCATCCGCGCAGGCTGCCGCTTCTTCGCGGGCTATCCCATCACCCCGCAGAACGAAATGCCCGAGTACATGTCCCGCAAGCAGCCCCAGGTAGGAGGCGTTTTCCTGCAGGGCGAGAGCGAGGTCGCTTCCGTGAACATGGTCTTCGGCGCGGCTGCGGCAGGCGTGAGATGCATGACGAGCTCGTCCTCGACAGGCATTGCGCTCAAGAGCGAGGGCATTGCCTTCCTCGCCGGCGCGAGACTGCCGTCCGTTATCGCAAACTTCCAGCGCGGCGGCCCCGGCATAGGCGACATCAAGCCCGCACAGCAGGATTATTTTGAAGCTACCAAGGCCTCCGGCAACGGCGGCTTCCAGATGCTCGTTTTTGCTCCCGCCTCCGTTCAGGAAGCCGTGGACATGACCTACGAGGCATTTGAAAAGGCAGACAAGTATCTGCGCCCGACCTACCTTCTCCTTGACGGCGTTATCGGCACGATGATGGAGCCGGTCGTTCTGCCCGAGGCAAAGAGCGACGAGGAGATCGCAAGGCTCCGCGAGGAGAAGAAGGCGTATGCCGCCATCGGCAGAAACGGCGGCGAGCCGCACTCGGTCATGTGCGGTCCCGGCCTGTCCAACAAGCTCAGCCAGGAGGCAATGAACAAGGAGGATGCGGCGCTTTACGAGGTGTGGGCCCGTGACGAGGTCGCATATGAATTTGATGTTCCCGAGGATTCGGAGCTCGTGCTCACCGGCTACGGCACCTCCGGCCGCATCGCAAAATCCGCGGTAAAGCTCCTGCGCAGGGAGGGCTACAAGGTCGGCTTTATCCGCCCGCTCATGGTCAATCCGTTCCCGGCAGAGGCATTTGAAAGGCTTGACTATTCCAGGCTCAGGGGCATACTGGTCGCGGAAATGTCCATTCCCGCCCAGTACGGCGCCGATGTTAAGCTGGCTGTCCACGGACGCACCGAAATAGCAACCGCACTTTCTTCCGGCGGTCAGATCCTTGACCGCGGCTATGTTCTCGAACAGGCAAGGAAGATGTATGGCGATAAGTAATGGGAGGAATCGAAAATGAGTGAACAAGTAGTATATACCCGTCCGAGCGGTATTTATGACGGAGCAGTCACGGGCTTTTGCCCCGGCTGCATGCACTCGGCTGCCGTAAAGGCTATCCTTGAGGTCCTCGACGAGCTGGACATGGTTCAGAAGACGACTTGGGTACAGGGCGTCGGCTGCGGCGGTCTTGCATTCAACTACATGAATCTTGACACTATTTCCGCACCCCACGGACGCTCCTGCGCGGTCGCCAGCGGCTTCAAGCGCTGCAGCCCCGAAACGCTCACCTTCACCTATCAGGGCGACGGCGATCTGGCTGCGATCGGTCTTGCAGAGACGATGTCCGCCGCAAACCGCGGTGAAAACTTCACCGTTATCTTTATAAATAACGGTACCTACGGCATGACCGGCGGTCAGATGGCGCCTACCACACTGATCGGCGCAAAGGCGACCACCGCTCCCTACGGCAGAAAGCCGGAGGAGCACGGCTACCCGCTGCACATGTGCGAGCTCCTGAGCCAGCTCAACGCGCCCGCATACATTTCCCGCGTGACCTTTGCAAGCGTTCCCGAGGCTGTCAAGGCAAAGGCGGCGATAAAGAAGGCATTCGAGTATCAGATGGCAGGCAAGGGCTTCAGCTTTGTTGAGATCGTGTCCAACTGCCCCACCAACTGGGGTATGTCGCCTCTTGCGTCCGTTGACCATATAAAGAATGTTATCCTGAAGGAATTCCCCCTCGGTGAATTCCGTGCCAAGTAAGGAGGCTGTAAATATGGAAAAATCTATAATCATCGCGGGCTTCGGCGGTCAGGGCGTCATGGTCATCGGTCAGCTCCTGTCCTACACCGCATGTGAGACCACCGACAAGTTTGTTACCTACTTCCCCTCGTACGGCGCCGAGCAGCGCGGCGGCACGGCAAACTGCTATGTCGTCATTTCCGACGAGGAGGTCGGCGCACCCAAGGTAAACAAGGCCGACATGCTGGTCGTTCTCAATGAGCCGAGCATGGAGCGCTTTAAGGACGCCGTTATCCCCGGCGGCACGGTCGTCGTGAACAGCAGCATCGTAAAGCATGTTCCCGAGTACGACGATGTCACCGTCGTAAAGGTCGACGCGGGCAATATCGCGATCGAGCTTGGCAACCCGAAGGTAATGAACCTTGTCGTGACGGGTGCAATAATCGGAGTTTCCGACATTCTCCCCGTGGAGAATGTCCTTCAGACCGCATTCAAAAAGCTCGGCGCAAAGCGTCCCGAGCTCAACCCCCTCAACGAGGCGGCATTCCGCCGCGGACTTGAGATAGGCATGGCGGCAAAGAAATAATCGCAGACCTCTTTTCAACGCGATGCCCTGTACGGGTGTCTTATATATCAGTGCAGGGTCATCGCGGTAAAAAAAGACCCTTCCGACAACGGTTTATCGGAAGGGTCTTTCTGAAGCTCGGTATCAGTCCTCAATGCGCGGCATGGAGCCGTCGGAGGTCGCATAGGACAGAAGCATGGTCTTGTAATCCTGTATGCAGCGCGTGACATCCCCGTCTCTTATGGATTCATAAATGAAATAGTGAATGTCGCGGTGCTTGTATTTCTTGAAGTGCTCCGGCTTCCATTTCGAGGCGCACAGCAGCATGTAGTCATAAAGCGCATCGTGTATCATGGCAAAGGTGTATATGTAATACTGATTATGCGTCATCTTATATATCTGCTCGTGGAAGGCAAGGTCGCTGCTCGCCGTAGCGCGGATCCACTCCTCGTCCACGGGATGGTCATACTCGGTGTAGGACATGTACACTCTGGTGTGCTCATTCGCAAGCCGCTCAAGCTCCCTGAGCTCCTCCTCGGTGGCAAGCTTTGCCGCGAGGCGGACGCACTCGATCTCCATGGTCATTCTGAAGTTTATCAGATCCTCCATGAGGTTTGAGTTTATGTAGAAAACCGAGGCGGCGCGTATATAATCTTCAAATTTGAAGTCAACTACGAAGCTTCCGCTGCCGGTGCGTGTCTCGATAACGCCCATTGCGTTGAGCTTCTGGAGCGCACCGCGAACGGTGAGCCTGTTTACCCCGAAGCTTTCCGCAAGCTCAGCCTCTGAGGGCAACTTGTCTCCCGCCTTCCATTTACCGCTGGAGATGTTTTCGGCTATTATCTTATATATTTGGTCGGACATTGAGCTTTTATTGATTTTCTGGTTTTCGATCACGGTAATATCTCTCGTTTCAAGCTTATTGATGTTCAAAATAACAAACAGTATTATACACAATTTTTTGTGATTTTTCAAGCAAAAAAGGAGGATTAATTATGAAAATAGCAATGATAGG
>CAVHZB010000111.1:0-4992 GCA_963640555.1 Phascolarctobacterium succinatutens | reverse complement strand
TCAAGGGAGGCACAAGCCTTTCAAAGTCATACGGCTTGATTGAGCGCTTTTCCGAAGATATTGACTTGATTCTCGACTGGCGTGTTCTCGGTTACGAAAAGGACGAGCCGTGGGCAAGCAGAAGCAACACAAAGCAGGACGCTTTTAACAAAGAGGCTGCAGCAAAAACCGAGGCGTTTCTGAAAAACGAGTTTATGCTGGCTGTTGTAGCGGATTTGCAAAACGAACTTTCCTGTGATGTAAAATGCTACATAGAGGATGACGATCCGCAGACTGTAGTCTTTGCCTACAGGCGCAACTTTGATGATTCCGCTATCCTGCCGGTGATCCGCCTTGAGTTCGGCGCACTTGCCGCATGGACGCCTGCGGAAGAAAAGCCAATTACACCTTATGCAGCCGAGCAGTACGGCAGACTTTTCAAGCAGCCGAGCACCGAAATACTGACTGTCCTGCCGAAACGCACCTTTTGGGAAAAGGTTACGATTTTACATAGAGAGGCATACCGCCCCGAAAGCAGCACGGTACCAACGAGGTATTCCCGACATTATTATGATCTTTATTGTATGGCAAATTCGCCCGCTAAATCCGAAGCATTTGAGGATTTAGACCTGCTTGGCAAGGTCGTTTGCTTCAAAGATAAATTTTACCGCTGCTCATGGGCAAAGTACGGTGAAGCCAAGCCCGGCACAATGAAGCTGATGCCAAGCGAGAAAAACATCAAGGTTCTCCGTGAAGATTATGAGCACATGAAAAACATGATTTACGGCAAAAAGCCGGACTTTGATGTAATTTTAGAGGCGGTTAAGAAACTCGAAAGTGAAATCAACGCACTATGAGTCCGGCTGTTTCAATTATTGCCTTGAATTGAGTGCCCGCACCGGTTTTCACTCCACCTGCGCGTCCGGCAGCGATAGATACACCTCATACGGATACTGGGACACCATCAGCTTCGGCGGATGGGACAGAAGATAATCGGTCGAGATAGCCCATTCGGAGTCGGAATTGACCAGAAACGGCAGCTCAAGCTCGATCTTTTTGCCGCTGCCGATGGAAAACATATAATTTCCGTTAAGGATGGAGTTAAAGCCCTCAATCTTGTCGATCTCATAGCTGAAGTCGCAGTAATAATCACTGCCTACCAGCTTGAAGCTTGACAGATCGATTGCGTTTGCCAAGGGGTCGTTGTCGCCGTCAAACCAGAAAACAGCATCCAGAATATAAGCATACTGATATTGGCGGTCTACAGCATCCATGCCCGCCGCGTCATAAAAGCTGTCGTCACAGCCGTACTTTGCCAGAAGCTCTGACATTTTGACAATGCGCGCGCCGGTCACCTTGACATGATACCCGCTCAGATCGGCATAGCCGACATTATAATATCCGGGCACGAGCTCGACCTCCTCGCCGACCTTGTACTCTATCGTCTCGGGCGATGCATATTTTACGAGCTCCGAAGTGTTCACCGCATAGACCCTGTACCCGTAAGCGGCAAGCAGGGCGGCGATCAGTGCTGCCACGATCCATTTCCGCTTCATAGCGCCACCTCTGAAAACACACCGTCGTCTCCCTTTACAAGATGATGCGCGATCTTGCCGCCGACTATCCTGAATATCTCGTCGGAGGCTTCGCTCAAAAGCCCGTAGTCATGGCAGGCAAGAATTATCAGCGCGCCCCGCGCCTTTTCCTGTCTGATGATACCGGCCACCGTCTCAACGCCCGATTCGTCCAGCGATATGAACGGCTCGTCGAGCAGGATAAGCTCCGGCCTTTCCATGACGGCGCATGCGATGCCGAGGCGCTGGCGCATACCGAGGGAGTATTTGCCGTATTTTTTGCCGGCGTTTTCGGACAGACCGACACGCTCCAGCGCGGAGAGGACATCTTCTTTTCCGATCTTACCCGAAATGCCGGCAAGCATCTCTAAATTCTGATATCCCGAGTAGCTGTTCAAAAAGGCCGGATTTTCTATCAGAAGTCCCATGCTTTCGGGGAAGCTGTTCTCACCCGCCAGAGCCTTGCCGTCAACCGAAATCGTTCCCTTTGTCGGATGTATGAGGCCGGACACAAGCCGCATCAGCATAGTTTTGCCGCAGCCGTTTATGCCCTGAAAGCCGTATACCCTGCCGGACTCCAGCTCCATGCTGACATCTTCTATTACATTTGTATTGCCGAATGTTTTGGTCACATTGTCAACTACTATCTTCATGCTTTTCCTCCTTACAGTATATCCATTTTGACGATCCTGAAGCGCCCTATGACGATAGCAGCCAGTGCGACCGCCGCCGAGCAGAGCAGGCCTGACGCACAGTCGAAATTATAAACTCCGACTGCCGCAGAGCGCAGCGGCATGGCATAATTGGCTATGAACAGCGGAGATACGCACAGCACCGCGGCGACAAGGTACGCGCAGATGATCATATAAGCAAACACCGGCTTCATAAACAGGGTCAGCGTCATCTGCACAAGGCAGAGCACGGCGCTTATAACAAACGGCATAAAACACAGCGCGGAAAGCATTTGAAGGCTCGTGACCTCCGCTGATATAAATGTTGCCTTGAATTCCGTTGCAAATATGGTCTCGTCGGGTATTAAGGACAGGGCAAAGCCGAATGCGAGGCAAAGGAGCGCAAGGACCGCATATATGATAATGAAATATATAAACACGGCTGCGACGCTCAGGACGCACTTGGATATCCACCATCGGCTTTTGCTGTGAAGTCTGGTGATGACCTGTATTCCGCCGCCGCCGAGATCACGGGTGGCGTAGTCCAGCGTCAGATAGCAGGGAACGATATTGAGCAAAAACCACATTGTGGGAAAGATAAAGCCGGTAATGCCCGCCGAATCCTGAGCTGCCGGCAGATCCGCTCCAAGCTCGATGAGAATGACATCGGCGAAGGAGAACGGAAGCTTAAAGACATTGTCCACAGTGTCGGTCAGAGCTACCGACAGGGTAACGGCATCAATGATAAGCCCTGCGAATATAAATGCAGCCAGCAGCACGGCAAACAAATACTTCTTCATTGACTCAAGGATGCCAAACCTCAAGTCATATCTTATGGCCTTAAACAATTTCACGCTTTACTCCTTTCCTCAGCCCGAAAACAAGAGCCACGGCAGCAAAAATCGCGAGCCACGCGATCAGAATATAGGATTTTGCCGCGTTGCTGGGTGGTACGGAGTGCATAAGATTAAGCGGAGATATCTCGATATAGCAAATATAGTTCAGACAATTGCGTGCTGCGTCGCACAATATCACCGCAATATACGGAACGATGAGAGCTGCAACGCGCTTTTCGCTGTAAAGAGATACGACAATAGGCAGACAGGCAAAGCACCCTGCGAGCAGAAAATCAATGCCGATATACACCAGCGCATACAAAAGCGGATGTGAGTACGCCATTGAAGAAAGCATATCTCCGTGCAAAACACTGTAATAAATGCTGTTATAGGGATGCGGTTCAACGGCGGGTACGATGGCTGCCGTTATCATCAGGCTGAACAGCAGCGCGAGCGCCACCGCAGCGCCGCCGGATGCAAAGGCGGCGATAAGCTTTGCCGAAAAGTATCTTCTTCTGCCGACGTGGGGAACGATGAGCTTCAGATAGCCGTTGTTTATCTCCTCCGAGCAGCTCCAGCCGCAGGGCAGGATCGCGATCAGCGGCACAAGATAGAAGAATACGACCGAGCTTGTATCTACCTTTGCGCCCATCCAGCTGTTGTATAAAGTATTGCTGTCCAGACCGTCTAAAGGTACGGCATTATTGGCAATGCATTCTTTTATATGCTCAGCCGGTCCGCCTTCTCCGTAAAAGGAAACCGCAGTGGTGCAGGCGCAGATACCGGCCAGAATCATGCCGATCAGCAGGGCTGCTATAAACCAGCGGCTGCAAAACGCTTTTTTAAGCTCCAGCTTCAGCAGCCGTCTCATAGGACACCTTCTATCTTCATCTTTTCCATCGCTATCTCGTTCGCCAGATAGAGCGCTCCGCCATCTTTTTTCAGGGAAGAAATATCTCTATCCGAAAGGCCGAATGCGAGCACCACATCCAGCGTCTCTCCAGCGTTCGGCAGCTTATATTCAAAATACCGTTTTACATCCGAATTCTGTACCCCTCCCAGATTAAAATACACCGGCTCAATGGGTTTCTCTTCCGCGCTGTCTTTGCTGTACAGTACGAATTCATTGATAAGCGCGGAATTTATCTCCTCTTCGCTCTCCTCGTCAACTGCCGTAAGATCAATGTTTTCAACCGTTATGGAGACAGTGAGATAGTGGTCGTATGTATCGCTTCCAGATTTATTATAGTCATCCTCGGTTATTCCGGCTTCGTCAAGACTGCCTGCCATTTTAATTTCGTTTATGTGGAAATTTACCAGCCCAAGGCCGCCGAAGTTTTTCTGAAATATGCCGTCCGCCCCGACATTTTCAAAGTCGTCAATAGTCGGACCTCCGCCGGAGTCGTTATCGTTTCTTCCCGAAAGGCGATCGCTGTTGACCTCCGTCTGCCCGCATGCCGAGCATAATATGAGCGCCAAGGCCGCGCAGAGCATGATTGAAATTATTCTTTTTAGTGGCATGCTTTTTTACCTCCTGTTTTGCCTTCCTGCCCTTATAACGCTCGGGAGCGAAAAAAGGGACAAACTTTTTTGAAAATTTCTGATCGATAAGCCATACACCGATTTTGCTTCATATGCGTCCGATTATCAATAGCTCATGCACGAAATGCAGTTTTTTGCGCATAAACGGCAGAAAGGCAGAAAAACAACGCCCGCTTTTTGTGCGGGCGTTATCGCTGTATATTCGATTCAGATGCAGAATGCGGCATAGAGGGGAACCGTTTTTTTACCGTCCTCAAAGCCGAAGTTTTTTGAGGAGAGCTTGATGGCATAATCGGGCTTGTAGGTATCCATATAGAGCTTCAAGCTCTTGGCTCGGGTGTTGTCGGCAGACTTGACTTCAATCGGGATAAGCCGCCCGTCACGCTGAAT
>CAVHZB010000110.1:0-5022 GCA_963640555.1 Phascolarctobacterium succinatutens | reverse complement strand
TGGTCATGAGCTGCCAGCCCTCCCAGTCGTTCTCGCCCATGCCGTCCTCGATGGATATGATGGGGTACTTGTCTACAAAGCTTTCCCACATGTCGACCATCTGCTCACTGGTCATAACGGTGCCGCGCTTGGGCAGGTGGTAGCACTTATCATCCTCATTGTACCAGTCGGATACGGCACCGTCGATGGCTATCTTAAAGTCCTCGCCGGGCTTGTAGCCGGCCTTTTCCATTGCTGCGACAAGTGCCTTGAGCGCGTCCTCGTCGGACTCAAGGTTGGGAGCATAGCCGCCCTCGTCGCCGACGCCGGAGGCCGGAACAACCTTCTTGAGCGCATGGAACACCTCTGCGCACATGCGCAGAGCTTCCTTCCAGCTCGCAGCGCTGACAGGCATTATCATAAACTCCTGAATGTCGACATTCGAGCCGGTCGCATGTGCTCCGCCGTTGAGGACATTCATCATGGGAACGGGCAGGGTCTTGGCATTTACGCCGCCGATGTAGTTATAAAGGCTCTGACCGGTAGCTTCCGCCGCCGCGCGTGCGCAGGCAAGGGACACGCCGAGGATGGCGTTTGCACCGAGGCGGGACTTGTTGGGAGTTCCGTCGATCTCGATGAGCATCTTGTCGATGCTGGGCTGGTCAAGGACATTGAGTCCGACCATGGCTTCGGCTATCTCACCGTTGACATTCTCGACGGCCTTGCTGACGCCCTTGCCGCCGTAACGGCTCTTGTCGCCGTCGCGGAGCTCACACGCCTCGTACATGCCGGTGGATGCGCCGGAGGGGACCGCCGCACGGCCTACGGTGCCGTCGTCGAGAGTGACCTCGACCTCGACGGTGGGGTTGCCGCGTGAGTCAAGGATCTCTCTTGCCATTACATCAACGATCTCAAAGTACTGTTTCATTTCGTTATATCCTCCTTATTTGATTATAAGCGTTGTCCCGCTCATCTGCGCGGGCTTTTCGATGCCCATTATGTCGAGCATGGTAGGTGCAATGTCTGAAAGGCGTCCGCCGTCGCGGAGCTTTGCTTTGTCACAGCATACCACAAACGGTACCGGATTGGTAGTATGTGCGGTATTTATTTTTCCGTCGGGATTTATCATGCAGTCGGCATTTCCGTGGTCGGCGGTTATGCACAGCACCGTGTCCGGCATGGATGCCGCGGCATCGTAAACTCTGCCCATGCATCCGTCAACGGTCTCGACCGCCTTTATCGCCGCTTCGAGAACGCCGGTGTGTCCGACCATGTCGCAGTTTGCAAAATTGCAGACTATCATCTCGTACTTATCGCTCTTTATCGCCTCTATGCACTTATCCGCGACCTCCTCGGCGCTCATCTGCGGGATGAGGTCATAGGTCGGAAACTGCTTCGACGACGGGACGAGGCATCTGTCCTCGCCCTCGCACGGCTTTTCAACGCCGCCGTTGAAGAAGAATGTAACATGAGCATATTTTTCCGTTTCGGCAACACGGAACTGCTTAAGCCCTCTTTCGGAGACTATCTGCCCTATTGTATTTTCAAGCTTTTCGGGCGGGTAGGCTATGGGCAGCGTGAGCGCCTCGTCGTACTGCGCGGTGCAGACAAAGCTGAGGGGATAAACGGTCTTTTTCCGGGCAAACCCGTCAAAGTCGGGCAGATTGAGCGCCCATGTTATCTCTCTTGCACGATCCGGACGGAAGTTCATGAATATAACGCTGTCGCCCTGCCCTATCATGCCGTTTTTATTGACGACAACGGGCTTTACGAACTCATCTGAAGCACCGGCCTCGTAGCTTTCCTCCACCGCCTTGACTGCATCGGGCTCATACGCGCCCTCGCCGCAGACCATGGCGTTATAAGCAAGCTCAACTCTGTCCCAGCGCTTATCGCGGTCCATCCCATAGAATCTGCCCTGAAGGGTGGCTATACCTGCGTTGCCGAGCTCATCGCACTTATTGAGCAGCTGCCGCACATATGTTTTCGCACTTCTGGGCGGAACATCGCGTCCGTCAAGGAAGCAGTGAACGAAAACATTTTCAAGTCCGCGCCGCTTTGCCATGTCGAGGATCGCAAATATATGGTTTATATGGCTGTGAACACCGCCGTCGGACAGCAGGCCGAGGATATGCAGCGCCCTTCCGTTTGCCTTTGCGTCATCCATTGCCTCAGCATAGGCTTCGTTTTCAAAAAAGCTCCCGTCGGCTATGGCGTTCGTTATGCGCGGAAGATCCTGAAAAACTACTCTGCCCGCGCCTATATTGGTATGACCGACCTCGCTGTTGCCCATCTGCCCCTCCGGCAGACCGACATCGAGTCCGGATGCCGAAAGCTTTGTTACGGGGTTTGATGAGAATATACGGTCAAGCTGCGGTGTTTGCGCAAGGCTTATGGCATTGCCGGCGCTTGCCGGAGCTATACCGAAGCCATCCATTATGACAAGAACGCACTTACTCATTTTCAGCCCCCGCAGCATTGACGATCGCCGCAAAATCGGCAGGCTTGAGCGATGCGCCGCCTATGAGTCCGCCGTCAACATCAGGCTGAGCCAGAAGCTCGGCTGCGTTTTTGGCATTCATGCTGCCGCCGTAGAGAATGCTGATATTTCTCGCAGGACGCGCGCCGTACATTTCGCGGATGATTGCGCGGATCTCACGGCAGACCTCCTGTGCCTGCTCGCTGG
Organism: Phascolarctobacterium succinatutens; assembly: GCA_963640555.1. GTDB lineage: Bacteria > Bacillota > Clostridia > Oscillospirales > Oscillospiraceae > F23-B02. The sequence continues at coordinate 2,357 of CAVHZB010000110.1, read as the reverse complement.
TGGCGGTCCTGCCGGTGCCTATTGCCCATATTGGCTCATAGGCGATAACGCAGCGGCGCAGTGCCGAGGCGTCAATGCCGTTGAGGGCAGCACGCACCTGATAATTTATATGCGCCATCGTCAGCCCCATTTCGCGCTGCTCAAGGCTCTCACCCACGCAGATGATGGGGCTCACGCCGTGCTCTATGAGTGCACGGGTCTTGGCGTTTACGAGCATATCGTCCTCGCCGTGATACTGGCGGCGCTCGGAATGACCGACGATGCAGTACTTAACGCCTGCATCGGCAAGCTGGCTTGCCGATATCTCGCCCGTGTATGCGCCCTTATCATACTTGGAAACATCCTGTGCGCCGACGGCGATCTTTGCATCCCTGCCGGCCCTGAGCATTGCCGCGATGTTCACCGCAGGAACGCACAGAACGGTCTCGCACACCTTTGTTTTGGGCAGAAGCGGCTTTATCTCATCCATAAACGGCTTTATGTCGCTTACGAGCATATTCATCTTCCAGTTGCCGGCTATTACCGTTTTTCTGTATTTTGTATTCATGATTACTCCTCCGGATTTGGATCATTTGTCCTGAAGACAGGCTACGCCGGGCAGCTCCAGCCCCTCGAGAAATTCAAGTGAAGCACCGCCGCCGGTAGAAATATGGGTCATCTTGTCTGCAAAGCCGAGCTGCTCAACGGCAGCTGCGCTGTCGCCGCCGCCGACGATGCTTATCGCACCCGATCCGGCGAGAGCCTTTGCCACGGCCTTAGTACCCTCGGCAAACGCCTCAAACTCAAACACGCCCATGGGGCCGTTCCAGACGACGGTCTTGGCGTTCCTTATAGCCTCGGAGAACAGCTCAATGGTCTTGGGACCGATGTCAAGTCCCATCCATCCCTCGGGGATACCGTCGATGGCTACGATCTTCTTCTCACAGTCGGCCTTGAACTCGCTGCCTATGGCGGTGTCGACCGGCAGCAGGAGCCGCACGCCCTTTTCCTCTGCCTTGGCGATCATATTGCGGGCATAGTCGAGCTTATCCGCCTCAAGCAGTGAGTTTCCTATCTCGTGGCCCATAGCCTTTATGAAGGTGTAGGCCATGCCGCCGCCGATGATAACGGTGTCTGCCTTGTCAAGGAGGTTGTTTATAACGCCGATCTTATCGGAGACCTTTGCACCGCCAAGCACCGCGACGAACGGACGCACGGGGTTATCGAGCGCCTTGCCCATTACGGACAGCTCCTTTTCAACGAGCAGTCCGGCATAGGCCGGCAGATACTTTGCGACGCCTGCGGTGGAGGCGTGGGCGCGGTGGACGGTGCCGAATGCATCGGAGACATAGATGTCTGCCATTTCACTGAGAGCCTTGGCAAAATCATCGCCGTTTTTCTCCTCGCGAATGTCAAAGCGCAGATTCTCAAGCAGCATTATCTGACCCGGCTTGAGAGCGGCTGCCTTTGCCCTCGCGTCCTCGCCGATTATATCCTTTGCAAAGATGACCTCCGTGCCGAGAAGCTCGGAAAGGCGCTTTGCGACCGGTGCGAGGGTGAGCTTTTCCTTCCATTCTCCCTTGGGCTTGCCGAGATGAGAGCAGGCAATAACGGCGGCGCCGTTTTCAAGCAGGTACTTTATCGTGGGAATGGCGGCAACTATGCGCTTATCGCTTGTTATCTCGCCGGTCTCCTTATTCTGAGGGACATTGAAATCGCACCTCAGCAGCACCTTTTTGCCCTGTACGGCAGCATCGAGCACGCTTTTTTTGTTGTAATTCATAATGTGGCTCCTTTCCGTCGGAAAATTCCGGCACGGTATTGAAAATTTACTTAATAACTGATATTATTTCGCCATAGAGCCCGTATTCATGAGCCCCGGGAAGCCCTGCTGGCGAAGTGCCTCATACGCGAGTATCGCGGCCGAGTTTGAGAGGTTAAGGCTGCGCGCCATGCTCACCATGGGTATTCTTATGCATCTGTCACGGTATCTGTTCCGAAGCTCCTCGGGCAGTCCCGCAGTCTCCTTACCGAGCATTATGCTGACATTCCCGGTCGAGAGGTCTGCTTCAAAATACGCCTGCGGCGCCTTCGTCGTGGCAAGCCAGAGGTTTTCGTCGCCGTTTTCGGCAAGGTACTCATCGAGGTTTTCATACACGGTGATATCGACCAGATGCCAGTAGTCCAGTCCGCAGCGCTTGACCGCTTTATCGGAAATGTCAAAGCCGAGAGGCTTTATCAGGTGAAGATGCGCGCCCGTTGCGGCGCAGGTCCTTGCGATCGCACCGGTGTTATGCGGTATCTCCGGTTCAAGAAGTACTATATTCAGCATTATCTTATCCCGTTTCGTTATCAAATATCTATATTACGGTTATATA
>CAVHZB010000109.1:0-5025 GCA_963640555.1 Phascolarctobacterium succinatutens | reverse complement strand
TCGGCCGCCTCGGTAAGGTCCTCGGCCCCAAGGGCCTGATGCCCTCCCCCAAGGCCGGCACCGTCACCCCGAACATCGCCCAGGCGATCAAGGAGTCGAAGGCCGGTAAGGTCGAGTACCGTCTGGACAAGACCAACATCATCCACTGCCCCATCGGCAAGGTCTCCTTCGGTGCCGACAAGCTGTTTGAGAACTATGCCGCTCTCATCGGCGCCATCATCAAGGCAAAGCCGGCAGCGGCAAAGGGTCAGTACATCAAGTCCTGCGTCACCGCCTCCACCATGGGCCCCGGCGTTAAGATCAACGCTCAGAAGCAGCTCTGATAACAAGCTATAGCAAGTCTTTAAAAGCCTCCGTTCGTGATGAACGGAGGCTTTGGTCATATCATATCGGTATGGATATCTCGGTCACGAACTGCTCCGGATCGTCGGTAACGCCGTAGTCTATCATGGTTATCTCGCGCGAGAAATCCGACGGTGTGAGCCCGTTCCGGCGCATATACTCACGCAGGCGGCGGTATATGCGCGGCGCCTCGGTATGGCTGCCGCAGTAGCGGATGCTGACGCATTCCGCCGCCGGCAGCCGGCGTACCGCACCGTCGCAGCGATCCTCGTCGTCGAGCACGAGAAATATGCAGTCGTAATGCTCGAATCTTCCGGCGAGCAGTCCCTCGCGGGATATGCCCACGCCGACCTTGCCGAGAAAAACGGCGTTCTCGGCCTGCTGCGCCGCAAGCGTGCGAAGGGGCATCTCGACATCCAGCGGACTTCCGATGCTCAGCGGTCTTTCGACCCATACGAGCCTGCACGCCGGCAGCGTTTTCACCGTTATCTCGTCCAGCGGCGAGCTGCGCGCATCATCGAGCTGGCGCAGGCGGTTGTCTATCTTGCGCGATATTATCTCAAGCTCGCGCTGCTTTTCCTCGATGACTGCCTTCTGCTGCCGCAGCTTGCCCTCTATGCGCGAAACATCGCGGTTTTGCAGAAAATCGGAGATCTCCGGCAGCGGCATGCCGAGCGTACGCAGATACCGTATGGTGTTGAGCGGCTCGAACTGGCGCGCGCTGTAGTAGCGGTAGCCCGTGTCGGGGTCGGTGTACTCCGGCATGACGAGTCCCAACGCCTCATAGTGCCGCAGTGTCCCGACGCTCAGGCTGAACAGCCGCGCGGTCTGACCGATGGAGAGGAGCTTGGATCTATCCATTGACGCATTCCTTTTTCCTTATCACGGAGTATGCGATAAGGCAGATAATGACCGAAACGAGCGAGCCCGCAGCGGTGGCAAGACCCATTGGCAGCAGCGTTGTCGGGAACATTTTCGAGGTCAGGTATGCACCGGGCACGCGCACGAGCGCGACCGATGTGATGTTATGTGCAAACGAGAGTATCGACCTTCCGCAGGCACAGAAATAGCCGCTGAAGCAGAAATGCACTCCGGCAAGGGCGCAGTCGAAGATATACCCTCGCAGATACTGCCCGCCGGCGGCGGCGACGGCCGAGTCGGGCGTGAATATCCCGACAACGGGCTCGGCAATGAACTGGATAAGAATACTCATGACGATACCGAAGCCCGCAGCGATGCAGATGGAATACCCCAGAGTTTTGCGGGCGCGGTCAAGCTTTCCGGCTCCGATATTCTGCGCTCCGAGCGCAGACACCGTTGACAGCATCGACGACGGCACGAGGAACAGAAAGCTTATGATCTTTTCGACTATGCCCACCGCCGCGGAGTCGGTAAGTCCCCTGCGGTTGGCAATGACGGTTATGATGATAAACGCTATCTGGATGAGACCGTCCTGAAGCATTATCGGCGCGCCGATGCCCAGCAGCTTTCCCATCACCGTGCGGCATGGACGGAGATCGTCCCTGCATACGGCAATGCTGCGGCGCCTTCTGATCGCTATGAACGCAATGAGAACGCTTATCGCCTGTGCGCACACGGTGCCGAGCGCAGCGCCGGCGGCGCCCATGGACATCGCCCCGATAAACAGATAGTCGAGCGCTATGTTCAGGGCGCAGGCAACGGCGATGAAATACATGGGGCTTTTGCTGTCGCCGAGCCCGCGGAATATGCTGCTTATGATGTTATAGGCGGTTATGAGCGGGATGCCGGCAAAGCAGATCAGCAGATAGCTGATGGTCCCGGAAACGGCCTCGGCGGGCGTTGACATCGCGGAAACTATCGGGCGGACCAGCAGCATCAGCATCGCCGTTAAAGCCACGGCGAGCACGGCAAAAAGCGTTATCGTATTTCCGATGCCGGCGCGGATGCGGGCTTTATCGTGCGCGCCTACCGCCTGACCGATGAACACCGTCGTGCCCATGGCAAGCCCGACGATCATGACGGTGAGCATATGCATGACCTGACTGCCTATCGCAACCGCGGTCGTTTCGGCAACGCCGTCAAACTGACCGATGATGAACAGGTCGGCAAGCCCGTAAAGGGTCTGCAAAAAATATGATAAAAAGTAAGGCAGCGAGAAGATGGCGATGTTTTTGAAAACGCTGCCGGTCGTAAGATCTCTTTCCATGCGTCCGGACTCCTTTCACTGCCTTACAGTAAACCCTATAACTATTGTAGAGTCAAGCTTAAAATATGAAAATGCGGTGAAATCGAACAACGGCGGTTTTCTGACTGCGCTGTCACGGCAACGCACTGCGCGAAAGTCTCTGCCATTGCCTCCCTTTACGCAGGGGAGCCAATGGTGCACTGATTCAGCGCGGCAGTTTACCGGTTTTGCCGGTACTTACCGGTCGGGACTCTGCGATGAATGTAATTGGCAGGTGCGGAAAACCGCCATTGAAAAAGCCTTGCGGAGGTGAGGTGTATCGGGTATAATGATTTATTATTTGTTTGGGAGTGACGGACAATGAAAGCAATCGTTACGGTCGTGGGCAAGGATCAGGTAGGCATAATCGCCGGCGTGTGCAATACGCTGGCGGAGTACAATGTGAATGTCCTCGACATAAGCCAGACCATAATGGAGGGCTACTTTACGATGATGATGGTCGTCGACCTCGCTGCATGCGGCGAGTCCTTTGCGCAGCTGAGCGAGGTCCTGCGCGCCTACGGCGAGGGTCGCGGGCTGTCGATACGCATCCAGCGCGAGGACATATTCGACGCGATGCACAAGCTGTGAGGTACCGCGATGCTCAGTCTTAACAACATTTTTGATACCATCGACATGATCGACAAGCAGCATCTCGACATACGCACCATAACCATGGGCATATCCCTGCTCGACTGCGTAAGCGAGGATCCCGAGCGCTGCCGTGCCAAGATCTACGACAAGATCTGCCGCCGCGCCGAAAATCTCGTGCGCACCGGCGAGGATATAGAAAGCGAATTTGGCATACCCATTGTAAATAAGCGTATCTCGGTAACACCGATAGCGCTCGTCGCGGGCGGCTGTGATACGGGCGACTATGTGCCGTTTGCGCGCACGCTCGACAAAGCCGCAAAGCAGTGCGGCGTTAATTTCATCGGCGGCTACTCCGCGCTCGTGCATAAGGGCTTTGCCAAGGGCGATGAGCTGCTGCTGCGCGCGATACCGCAGGCGCTTGCCGAGACCGAGCTCGTGTGCTCAAGCGTAAATGTCGGCTCGACAAAGGCCGGCATAAACATGGATGCGGTCGCCCGCATGGGCCGGATCATAAAGCATACCGCGCATTTAACTCGCGATGCCGACGGTTTGGGCTGCGCAAAGCTGGTCGTTTTCTGCAACGCGGTCGAGGATAATCCGTTCATGGCCGGCGCGTTCCACGGTGTCGGCGAGGCGGACAGCGTTATAAATGTCGGTGTCTCCGGTCCCGGCGTTGTGCATCACGCGCTGAAAAAGTGCAAAGGCGCATCGTTTGACGAGGTTGCCGAGACGATAAAAAAGACCGCGTTCAGGATAACCCGCATGGGTCAGATGGTCGCGGCGGAGGCATCGAAAAGGCTTGATACCCCCTTCGGCATAGTTGACCTCTCCCTTGCTCCGACCCCCGCGGTGGGCGACAGCGTTGCCCGCATACTCGAGGAAATGGGGCTTGAGACCTGCGGCACCCACGGCACGACCGCGGCGCTGGCGCTGCTCAACGACGCGGTGAAGAAGGGCGGCGTTATGGCATCGAGCCATGTCGGCGGTCTGTCCGGCGCATTCATTCCCGTATCCGAGGACGAGGGCATGATAGCCGCCGCCGAGTGCGGCATGCTCACGATAGACAAGCTCGAGGCAATGACCTGCGTGTGCTCGGTCGGACTTGACATGATAGCGGTCCCTGGCAGCACGAGCGCCGAGACGATAGCCGCGATCATCGCCGACGAGGCCGCAATAGGCATGGTCAACAGCAAAACCACCGCCGTGCGTATAATTCCGGTCGAGGGCAAGGGTGTCGGAGATGTCGTCGAAATGGGCGGACTGCTGGGCTCGGCTCCGGTAATGCCGGTGCACGGAGCGTCGAGCGCGGAGCTCATCGCCCGCGGCGGACGCATTCCCGCGCCGCTCCAGAGCCTCAAAAACTGAGAGCATTCAAAAATTCTATGTATAGCAGTCGGTAATGTCATTTGACTTTACCGCATATCCGTATTATATTTCGTATATTACCACTTACCAACATGGTTGGTAGGTTGACGGCTTCGCCTGCACCCTCCGGTCGGAAAACCGCAATGACCGTATCGGTAGGGCGGAAAACCGACATTGAAAAGCTGTGCGGCTTGCGCCGAAGATATATTTTCACCTCATCAGTGCCACTCGCCGTGGCGGGCAATGCGCTGCCAACATTGGCAATTTGTTTAACTGCGTTGTCACGGTAACGCACTGTAGAAAAGTCTTTTTCCCTTGCCTTCCCCTTTGAGGGGAAGGTGGGTCGCGCAGCGAGCCGGATGAGGTGTAATCAAATCGCGCCGCAGGCATCAATATTGAGTCGGCTTGCGCCGAGGATATATTTCACCTCATCAGTCAGCTGACGCTGACAGCTTCCCCTCAAAGGGGAAGCCAACGGCGCACTACTGTAGTGCGGCAATATATCGGTTTTGCCCGCA
>CAVHZB010000108.1:0-5111 GCA_963640555.1 Phascolarctobacterium succinatutens | reverse complement strand
TCTAATTTTCAAGGTACAATTCGCGCCGCCGCTTTCAGCGGACAGCTTATTTACTTTACCACGATGGTTCGCATTTGTCAAGAGGTTTTTCAAACTTTTTTGAAGTTTTTTATCGCTCTCTCGCATCGATGCGGTGCTCTCTCCTGAGGCGCTTGCTTAGAATACCACCGCAAATACGCTTTGTCAACACTTTTTTCGCCTTTTTTCGCAACTTTTTTGACCCGTTTTTTCATGCCACTAAATATTGTGTCCAAAGCCGCGCATAATAACAATATGAATGATTTCAAGAATTTTTTCCGCCGGAAAAGCTCCGGCGAGGGCGTGCATCCGCGCGAGAAGGTACACTACAGGGGTGCGATGACGCGGCAGAGCATCGAGAGCATCTTCGACGGCTGCGACGATTTTCAGTCGCGCGAGATAAGACCCGGGCTGTCCGGCGAGCAGACGCTTTTTATATGCTGGCTCGACGGCATCGCCGGAGGCGGCGACATTGCCGAGAATATCCTGCGCCCGCTGACCGAGATACTGCGCGCCGGCATCAGCGCAGCTCCGCAGAGGCTGCTTGACGGCGCGGTGTACAGTGCGCAGGCGAATATGCGTACCACGCTCGACGAGGTGGTGTCCGACATCACACGGGGCTGCTGTGCGGTGGTGTTCTCCTCGCCTCCGGCGGCGGTCTGCTTTGAGGTGCGCTCGAAGCAGACTCAGCGCTCGATAAGCGAGCCGACGATAGAAAAATCGCTCAAGGGCGGCAAGGACAGCTTCACCGAGACTCTGCGGACCGGCACGGCGCTGGTGCGCAGACGGATCGCCGATCCCGCTCTCAAGGTGAGAAGCACGGTGCTCGGCAGGAAAAGCCGCACTCAGGCGGCGGTGATGTACATCGACGGAGTAGCCGATCCCGCGGCTGTCGCGGAGCTGCGGCGCCGGCTCGATGCCATTGATGTTGACGGAGTGCTGTCAACGGGCATGATCGAGGAGTATATAACCGACCGGCCGCGGTCGATGTTCCCGCAGGTGGTGCATACCGAGCGCCCCGACCGCTTTGCGCGGCAGCTTTTAAACGGCAGGGTGGGGCTGCTCGTTGACGGCATCCCGATAGCGTTTCTCGTTCCGGTATCGTTTCCGGAGTTTCTGCGCGTGCCGCAGGAGGACGGGCAGAATTTCATCGTGTCCTCGGCGCTGAGCCTTATCCGCTGGGCGGCGGTGCTGCTCGCGCTGGCGCTGCCGGCGTTTTACACGGCGATCGCGATGTACCATCAGGAGATGATACCCACACAGCTTCTGCTGTCGGTGATATCCTCAAAGCAGGATGTTCCGTTTTCGACGGCTCTGGAGCTTCTGGGCATGCTCGTCGTTTTCGAGCTTTTGCAGGAGGCGGGGCTGCGGCTGCCCGACCCTATCGGCGACACGGTCAGCATAATCGGCGCTCTGATAGTCGGGCAGTCGGCCGTCGAGGCGAAGGTGATATCGCCTATTGCCGTCATAGTCGTGGCAACGGCAGGCGTGGCGGGCTACGCCCAGCCGAGTCAGGATCTCGGAGCGGCGCTGCGCGTGAGCCGGTTTGCGATGGTCATAGCAGCGATAGCGGCGGGGCTTTACGGAGTTGTTTTCTCGCTGTGCTTCGTCGTTTGGTATCTGTGCACGATAGACTCGTTCGGGCGCAATTACACCGCGCCGTGGTCGGGCGGCGGCAGGCGGAACCTGGCTCGGACATTTCTGCGCCGTCCGCTGCCGGACGAAAAATTCCGTGAGCCGGAGCTGAACACACCCGACAGGAGGAAGCAGGCATGAAAAAGAAGATCGCCGCCGTTTTGTGCGCGCTCGCCGTCGCCGTGAGCGCATCGGGCTGCTCCGGCGGCAGCATATATTCAAACTACCGTGATATAGGTCAGCTCCTCGTCATCCAGACGATGGGCTTTGACCGGCGCGGCGGCGAGGTCACGCTATCCGTGTCCGCCGAGGGCGGTGCGGGCGGGGACGGGGAGGATACGCCGCCGGTGCGCCTGAGCGTGAGCGCGCCCACTCTCGCCTCCGCGCAGAGCTCGCTTCAGGGCTACAGCGACGGCAGGCAGCTGTTTTTCGGGCACGCCTCGTACATCGTGCTCGGCGGAAGCGTGCTCGAAACGGGCGTGGGCGGGATCTTCGACTGCATCGAGCGCGACGCGGCGTTTCGCCTGAGCATACCCGTCTTTGCCGTCGCCGGCGGCGAGGCGGAGGCGCTCGTTGTCGGCAGCGGAGGCGAATACGACTCAACGCGGCTGCTGCGGGCGGTGAGTGAGGAGCTGCGGCTCCGGGGCAGCTCACGGGTGTACACCGCCGCGCAGATCATATCGCAGCTCGACCGCAGCGGCACGGCGCTCATATGCGCGATAGCCGCCGCTCCCGCGGACGGGGTCGATCCCGACGCGCAAAGCGGCGAGCCGGCGGCTCTGCCCAACGGATATGTCATAATAAAGGACGGCACGGCGGCGGGGCGGATACCGACGGAGCTTGCCCGCGCCGTGAGCGTTATCAAAAACGAGACCGGCTCGCTGCCGATAGACATTGAGAACACCGCCGTACAGCTTGACAGGACAAGCTGCGCGGTCGAGCCCGTGTTCGATAACGGGCGTCTGACCGGAGTAGATTTGAATGTAAGGCTCTCGGCGGCGCTCGCCGAGGCGGAGGGCAGCTTTTCACCGGACGAGATAAGCGAAAGGCTCGCTTTGCTCGTTAAAAGCGAGATAGAGCAGGTCCTTGAGCTCCAGATAAGCACCGGCTGCGATTTTTTGCAGCTCGGCAGCACGCTCGAGCTGGGGCATCCCAAAAGGCTTCGCGGCTTTACGCGCGGCTTTGCCGGTGTCATGGATCGCCTTGATTATAATGTAAGCGTTCAGGCGCAGCTTGACCGCAGCTTCCATCTCTCGCTCTCGGGAGGTGACGGACAATGAGCGGCAATTGCTATGACCGCCGTCAGCTCAGAGCGATGTGCTTTGCCGCCTCGCTCGCGCCGGTGACGCGGCTCCTGCCCGGCACGACCGCTCAGATCGCCGGAAAAAGCGGATGGCTCGCACCGCTTGCCGCGCTGCCGACGCTGCTTATTTTTCTGTGGTACTTCTCCTCGTTCATGAAAATGCGCCGCAGCGGGGAGGGGCTGGGCGAGCTTATAATGCGCACGAGCCGCCGGAGCTTCGGGAGCTTTGCTCTGTGCTTTATCGCAGTGTTTTTCATATTCTCCTGCGGCTTTATCCTGCGTACCGGCGCACACCGGCTCATTTCGACGATATACCCCGCCGCAGGACCGTGGGTGTTTATGCTCTCGATGCTCCTTCTCGGTACGGCGGCCGCTCTCGGTCCGGTAAAGGCGCTGCCGAGGGCCTCGCGCGTTTTCGCGCCGGTGCTGGTATCGGTGATGCTGCCGGGGCTCGTGTTCTCTGCGGGCTCGGTGAGCGGAGCAAACCTCCTGCCGGTGGAGCCCGACAGGCTCGGCGATGTTTTTCTCGGCTCGCTCGCGGTGGTCGAGATCTACGGCGGCGTTATCTGCGCCTCGGCGGTGCTTGAGGACCGCGCTCCGCTTCAGGGCAGGCGCTTTGCCTCGTTTGCGGGCTGGCTCGCGCTCGTGTGCCTGCTGCTGACGGCGTTCTGCGCCGTTATGACCGGCTGCTACGGCGCTGAGCTGACTGCGCGGTTTTCGCACCCGTTTTTCTCGATGATACGCGATGTCACGCTGTTCAAGACCGTCGAGAGGATAGAGGCGCTCGTTGCGGCGCTGTGGGTGCTGTCCGATTTCGTGATATTCACCCTGCTGCTCACGGCGGCCTCGCATATGCTGCGGCTCGTCTTCGGCTATCGTCCGGAAAAGTGCGACGCTCCGGCGGCGGACATGAAAAACGGCAGATACCTCATTGCGGTATCCGCCGTCATGACCGGCATCATCGCGGCAATACTGCCCCATGCCGAGTACGGCATGAAGCTCGTGTCGCAGGTGATAGTGCCGTGCATAAGCCTCGGGATAATATTTCTGCTGCTGCCTGCGTGCTATGCGCGGGCGCGCAGAGCCCCGGGCAAATGAGCTGAGCGTGCAGAAAAGTCAGACTTTTCTGCACGCCGATTTGCCTCAGCCCTTATACATGTTATCGTAGTTTGCCTCGATGCACTTGATGACATCGGTGAGAATGTCGCAGGCGGGAGTCGGTACTCCGACCTTTTTGCCGTAATCGGAGATAGCGCCGGTCAGGCAGGTGACCTCGGTCTCCCTTTCGTTTATAACGACATCCTGCGCCATCGAGGGATAATAATCGCTGATCGACTCAAGAACATTGGGATAGTTGTTGACGGTGTAGTCCCAGATGCCCTCGATACCCAGCGCCTCGGACACATCGGCAGCCTCGCGCCATATCTTCCATACGAGGCTTACGCCGTTCTCGTTTGCGGCTACATACTTTACCTTCATTCTGAGTATCGCGCACATGGTATTGAAGCCGCTGTTTGAGGTAGCCTTGCGCCACACATAGGGGCGCACATCGTCATAATACTTCGGGCCTATGCCGCCCTTGGTAAAGCAGTCCTCAAGATACAGACCGACCTCGTCGGTGCGGGCGCACTTTACGACCGGACCGAAGAACATGTTGTTGCCGGGGAAGGGCTTGGAGACGCATACGCCGGGCTCGGGGAGCTCGGTTCCCATGTTTCCGCAGCCGTATATGATGCGATCCTCCGCAACATACTTTTTAAGACGCTCGTCGTTGCCGAGACCGTTCTGCAGGGAAACGACGACCGTGTCCGGACCTACGCACTTGAGAACGCTTTCCATCACCTTGTCGGTCTGCGTGGCCTTGACCATGATGATAACGATGTCCATGATGCCGATGTTTTCGGCACTTGCAGCGGTCTTGAAGCCCTTGAGCAGATACTCGCCGGTGGGGTCCTTCATCACAAGACCGTCGCTTGCGACCTTGTCCATGTGAGCCTTGTAGAGGTCTACCAGAGTGATGTCGTCTGCGCCGCCCTTCTTCAGGTATGCCGCGAAAACACTTCCTGCCGCGCCGGAGCCTATCATTGCTATTTTCATAATTAATCCTCCTTTTTTGCTTGAAAAATCACAATAAGCAGTGTATAATATATTATAT
>CAVHZB010000107.1:0-5161 GCA_963640555.1 Phascolarctobacterium succinatutens | reverse complement strand
ATGGTTGCGGAGGAGGGATTTGAACCCACGACCTTCGGGTTATGAGCCCGACGAGCTACCGGACTGCTCCACTCCGCGATGTCCATTCGCTATCTAAAGCTCATATATAATACCACAGCCCGCAGGGTAAGTCAATACCCAAACGCAAAAATTATAGGTCAAGAAAACCGCAGGAGCATCTGCCCTGCGGTTTATCCTTCTATGTGCCGTTATTTACACAGCTCGGCTGCGGTTTTCGCGGCGACGGCGGCGTTGTTGAGAACGAGCTTAATGTTGCTATCGAGCGAGTCGCCTCCGGTGAGCTCTACAACGCGAGCCAGCAGGAACGGTGTGGTCTCCTTGCCGTGGATGCCCTTTTCGCGGCTCTCGGCGATCGCCTGCTCGATGGCTGCGTCGATGACCTCCTTATCCATGGCATACTGCTCGGGTATGGGATTGGTGACGAGCATGCCGCCCTTCATGCCCAGCTCCTGCTGAGCCTTGAACATGGCAGCCAGCTCCTCGGGAGAGTCAACGCGGTAGTCAACGCCGAAGCCGCTGCGGCGGGTATAGAACGCGGGCAGCTCATCCGTGCCGTAGCCTATAACGGGAACGCCCTTGGTCTCAAGGTACTCCAGCGTAAGACCGAGGTCGAGGATGCTCTTTGCGCCTGCGCACACGACCATAACCGGAGTGTTGCCGAGCTCCTCAAGGTCTGCGGATATGTCCATCGTGGTCTCCGCACCGCGGTGCACGCCGCCGATGCCGCCGGTGGCAAAAACGCTTATGCCGGCCATATGCGCGATGATCATGGTCGTGGTGACGGTGGTGGCACCGTCGGCTCCGCGGGCGACTATCGCTGCCATGTCGCGGCGCGACGCCTTTGCGACCTTGCGTCCGGATCTGCCGAGGTACTCGATCTCCTCGGCGGAAAGACCTGCTTTGAGCCTGCCGCCGATTATGGCTATCGTCGCGGGTACCGCGCCGTTATCGCGTATAGTCTTTTCCACGAGCATTGCGGTCTCGACATTTTTGGGATACGGCATGCCGTGAGATATTATCGTGCTCTCCAGTGCGACGACCGGCTTTCCGTCGGCCAAAGCCTGCTTAACTTCGGGAGAGATGTCCAGATACTTGTTCATAGGGTTTAACTCCTTTATAATTCTTTGAAATGCGAATTATACACATGTATTGTTCAATTGTCAAGCCTTTAGAGGCGTTTTCCCGCACCTGCCGATACACATACGGCTCCGGTATCCCCGTGCAAAGCCGTCAGCTTATTCAAAGATGCTCGTTGTACCGAGATATGCGGAGATATTGGTGACTATGCCGTGCTCAAAATTAAGCTCTATAGTGACCCGACCGCGGTGCGCACGGCAGGAGTTGAAGCCGCCGCCCTGCATGGTATAGCCGGAGTCGAGCAGCGTCGTTTTTGCGTCGAGCTCATCATCACCCACGCGGATGCCGAGCACGGAATAATACTTTTCGGACGAGGAAAAGCCGATGACCTTATACCCGCCGAGCCCGCTGTCGGGATGGCTGCCGAGGTAATAGCGCGTGTCGGTGCTCTTTGCGGATATGCCGCTGCCGCGCTCGTCGGAAAACCACTGATAGTGATCCTCGTCGTAGGTCTTTGCGTCGTCGAGGCTTCTGACATATTCGATGCTGCTGCCGAGCCGCCAGTCCATTAGCGAACGCGAGTTGAACTGCACAAGCTCGATCGTGCCGAACCACGAGAAAACCAGAGCGAGAATGACCGCCGCCGCAAGAACGATCATAGCGGCAAGCTTTATTGTCCTTTTCGGTATTTGTTTCAAACGCTGCATTGTTAAACTGACTCCCAAACGATCGGATAATCAGCAACATAATACATTTAATAAGAGAAAAAGTCAAGATTACTTACCGCTTTGCTCCCTTTGGGCAGGGACCTTCCAAGGGTCAGCGCAGAAAATGCCGGTGCAGCATTTCGAGCGCGGGCAGAAGGTGCTCCGGCGCGACCGTGAGCGTGCACACACCGTCGGTGCACAGGGCATCGGAAACGGGCATGCCGCTGTGGAAGAGCACCGCCGCGGCCTCGGCGAGCATATCGGGGCTCGCTCCCCTGCCGACTATGCTGACGGTGTTCCTGACCTTATCGCGCGTAACGCCGCATACCTCCGGGCGGTGCGCAAGGTGCGCCAGCACCGTGCCCCCGGTCTTTACGAAGCTCGACAGCAGCCTCACCTCGACGCCGTGGCGCATCGCGGACTCCACGCTGCGCGAGTGAAGCACCTGCGAGCCGCCGAGCGACAGCCGCAGCATATCCTCATAATCTATCTCGCCGAGCCTTCTCGCACCGGTGACAAGGCGCGGGTCGGCGGTGTACACGCCGTCAACATCCGAGTATATCTCGCATTCGCCGGCGCCGAGGGCAGCGGCAAGCTCCACCGCCGTCGTGTCCGAGCCGCCGCGTCCGAGAGTCGTGAGATCGCCGTTTTCGTCTGCTCCCTGAAAGCCCGCGACCACGACGGCTCTGCCGGCACCGAGCTCCGAGACGAGCCTGCGGGTGTCGATGTCGAGTATCTCAGCGCAGCCGTGACGGGTGTCGGTGCGTATGCCCGCCTGCCGGCCGGACAGCGACACGCTCTCTGTCCCCAGCGCGCCGAGCTGCATCGCCATGAGTGCGGCCGAAGCAAGCTCGCCCGTCCCGAGCAGCGCGTCAAGCTCCCGCGTGCAGGGCAGGGGGTCTATCTCCAGCGCGGTTTTTATAAGCTCATCCGTTGTGCCTCCGCGGGCGGATACCACCGCGACCACCTGCGCGCCGCCCCGTGCACGCTCCGCGGCTATTCCGGCGGCGCGTTTCAGTCTTTGCGCGTCAGCCAGTGAGCTGCCGCCGAATTTTTGTATTACAAGCATTTCATCACCCAAACAAAAAAGAAGTAGGACAGTAAGCCCTACTTCATTCTATTCGGATGCGTTCAGCCTGCCATAAGCTCGGCTCCGACCACTCCGGGAAGGGAGGTCAGCCGCGCCATGAGCTCATCGGTGCTCCTCGTGAGATTTTCCGGCGCGATCGAGATCGTTACGAGGGCGACTCCGTTTGCCGGTATCGACTGATTTATCGTGAGTATATTTGCGCCCGACTCGGTAAAAATAGACAACACGGAGGCGAGCTTGCCGGGCTTATCATGCAGCTTTATGTGAAAGGTCATTATCGCATCGCGCTTCATGTCGCGGAAGGGCGCTATGCAGTCCTTGTACTTGTAAAACGCGCTCCGGCTCAGGTCAACGCGCTCGACCGCCTCCGCGACCGTTCGCGCCTCGCCCGTTTCGAGCAGCGCCTTGGCTTCGGTCACTTTGACAAAAACCTCGGGCAGCGCCGTTGCCTCAACGAGATAGTATTTGGGTTTTACACCTGACATTTTCGGGCCTCCTGTCTGCAACACAATGACATTTGTTTGCGCATTACGGATTTTATCACATTGCCTCATTTATATCAATAGCATTGCGAAAATTTTTGGAGGGAGAAAAATATGCTGCTGGGAATAATTCTGAGCATCGCCGCGGGTATGGCGATGAGCATTCAGGGCGTTATGAACACGCGCCTGGGAGAGAGTATAGGCAACGCCGAGGCTAACGCCTTCGTTCAGGCCACCGCACTCGTTATGTCGCTCATAGTGCTGGTGTTCCGGCATCAGGGCAGCTTTACGCAGCTCGGTCAGGTCAGCAGGCTGTATTGGCTCGGCGGCGTTCTGGGCATCGTCATAACGCTGACCGTTATGCTCGGCATAAAATGCCTCGGAACGACGCTCGCGATATCCTTTATACTCATAGCTCAGCTCCTCGTCGCCGCGCTTATAGACGCGTTCGGGCTCATGGGCAGCGAGAAGACGGCGTTCGGCTGGAACAAGTATGTCGGGCTTGCTATGATGACGGGCGGGATGCTGATGTTTAAATTCCGTTAGGACTAAATATTGGGACTTGAATATATATTCCGTGTATGCTAAACTATTGACGAAACAAATTTTGCGTATATGGAGCTTGAAAGTGGAAAGGCATCAGATATTCAAAAAAACCGTAGCCGACGCGCACGCCGCCGGTATACGGGACAGCCGTCATTTCCTCGCGATGTACAGAGCTTATCTGCACGGCGCATCGCAGGCGGCGGAGGCACAATATGACA
This sequence comes from Phascolarctobacterium succinatutens, assembly GCA_963640555.1. Taxonomy (GTDB): domain Bacteria; phylum Bacillota; class Clostridia; order Oscillospirales; family Oscillospiraceae; genus F23-B02. The sequence goes on along the minus strand of CAVHZB010000107.1, from coordinate 1,020 downwards.
GCGAGCAGGCACACGGCTTCAGGCTTACGGTGGCTGCCATGGTGTTTGCGCTCCTCAGCTGGGCAGTAACAATGTATTTTGTTTTTAAGTGAGTCCGCCGGCGGACTGACACACCCCGTGTTCCACAACGGGGTATTTTTTTATGCCGATCGTTCGACAATTAATTACATAGCTGGGATAAAAACGACGCATTTCCTTCTTATTCACCGGGCGTCAGTCGAATTATGTCAACAAAAACTCAATTCTATCGACATAATATTCGCGCCAAAACATTTCGGATATGGTAAGTTTATACCATAAAAGCGGCTGTTTTGCTTAAAAAAGTACAGACGGCGCTGTTCATGCAACTTACTGGAGGAAAATAGTTATGGAAACCAAAACACGCGTTTTGATCGCGGACATCGACGAGGATTTTCGGCGGGTGCTCGCGGACATTCTGTCGCAGGAGGAGGACATGGAGTGCATCGGAGGCACCGACAACGGCGTTGATGCCCTGGCCATGGCGGCAGAGCAGAGACCGGATGTAATGATCATGGATCTTGTGCTGCTCAATCTCGACGGCATCGAGGTGCTCAGCCGCCTGCCCGAGGCCTGCGCCGACACAAAGGCGATAGTGGTGACAAATCTCTATCGCGGCGAGATCGTGCGCCAGTGCACGGCGCTCGGAGCCGTATACTTTATGCCCGAGCCGTGCAATGTGAACCTGCTGCTTGAAAGGGTCCGCCAGATCAGCTCATTTCATCAGGAGCAGCCGGCGGCCCGGGAGCGCACGAACGACGCAAATCTTGAGGCTCTCGTCACGGAGATAATCCACGAGATCGGTGTGCCCGCGCACATCAAGGGCTATCAATACCTGCGCGAGGCAATAATACTTACGATAAACGACATGGATATAATAAATGCCGTGACCAAGGTGCTCTACCCCGAGGTAGCCAAGAGGTTCGGCACAACGCCGTCGCGCGTAGAGAGGGCGATCCGGCATGCTATCGAGGTGGCGTGGGATCGCGGCGACATCGAGGT
>CAVHZB010000106.1:0-5182 GCA_963640555.1 Phascolarctobacterium succinatutens | reverse complement strand
ATGCAGGACGACGAGTCCAAGCTCATGGCCATGCAGAACGGCGAGATCGACTGCTACACCAGCGTTACAGCCGCCGCGAAGGAGATATTCGACGCATCACCCGATAAATATACCGTGACCGACATTCCCGCAACAAGGCTGCAATTTTACATGCTCAACCAGAACCGCCTGCCCGACAGCATCCGCAAGGCGATAAACCTCACGGTCGACTGCGGGGCGATCGCCTCCTACTTAAACGGCACCGTGACGGCGGCAGTCGGACCGTTCGGTGCATCGACGGCTTACGGCAAGGCGGCAAAGCCCGCCGCTGACATTGCCGCGGCAAAGGCCGCGATAGAATCGGAGGGCTACACCCTCGGTACCGACGGCATATACCAGAAAAACGGGCAGCCTCTGAAGCTTAACATATGCTACTACGCCGCCCGCTCGCTCGACTCTCTCGCGCTCCTCATCCAGGAGCAGCTCAAGGCCGCCGGCATTGACTCTGTCCTTACCGCTCGGGAGGATGCCGACGCGACCTATGTAGCCTCCGGCGACTACGACATTGCGCTCTACTGCATGATAGCGGATAAAAACGGCGATCCTTATTACTTTATCGACACCGTTCTGCGTCCCGGCGGCTACTGGAGGTCAGCCGGCTTTGAAAGCGCCGAGACCGGCAGTCTCATAGCGCAGCTTGAGACCGAGACCGACACGGCAAAGCGCGCAGAGCTTGCAAACGAGATAGTTCAGCTTGCCATAGACGACAATGCCATCGGCTGCGTGGGGCTGTTCAACAACATAACCGTCGCGGCAAAGGGCGTGAGCGGGATACACGAGACCTCTCCGTTCGATTTCTACCGCATAGACGCAAACACCGACATAGCATAAAGCACTGATAAATTGACAGGAGCCCCATCCCCTCTTGGGGCTCCTGTTTCCGAGCAGAGGTGAAGGGACATTAAAAAATATATAGGAAAACGCCTGCTGCATCTTGTGATAATAATCATAGGTCTGAGCTTTCTGACCTACCTTCTGATGTATATATCGCCCGGCGACCCTGCGCTAAAAAAGCTCAATGCGCAGGGCGTTACGGTTTCTGAGGAAGCTCTCGCCGAGGCGCGGCATGAAATGGGACTGGACAAGCCGTTCCTCGTTCGCTACGGTCAGTGGCTTGCCGGAGCGCTTCACGGCGATCTCGGCAATTCGTACAAGGACGGACTGCCGGTCGCGCAGAAGCTCATGCACTCGCTGCGGTACACACTCGTTTTAAGCTCTGCGAGCCTTGCGCTGGCACTCGTCGCTGCCGTTCCGCTCGCCGTTTTGACCGCCGTGCGGAAAAACGGCGTTTTCGACTATACCGTGCGATTTCTGAGCTTTATCGGCAACTCCATGCCGAATTTTCTGATATCGGTCCTGCTGATGTACCTGCTGTGCGTTAAGCTCAAGCTCCTGCCGGTCATCGCCGGCATGAGCTTCAGAGGACTCATTCTCCCCTGCCTTGCGCTGTCTATCCCGATGTGTGCGCGGTTTATCCGCCAGTTTCGTGCGGAGATACTTGAGCAGCTCGGACACGAATATGTTGCGGGCGCGGTATCGCGCGGAGTAAAGCCCTCGGTGATACTGTTCAAAAATGTTCTGCACAATGCCGCAATACCGATGCTGACGATAATCGCGCTGTCTATAGGCACGCTGCTCGGCGGCAGCGTCGTAGTTGAAACGATATTCCGCTGGCCGGGTCTCGGAAAGCTCGTCATGGAAGCGATAACCGCACGAGATTACCCCGTTATACAGGGCTTTGTTATATTCACAAGCTGCGTTTATGTGCTCATAAACCTGCTTACCGACCTTTGCTACCGCAGGCTCGACCCGCGCATCGAGGAGGTGTGAGCATGAAAAGCTTCTCTCCCCTTACCCGGCGCAGGAAAAGCCGCACCGCACTCACGGTATTTCTCGCGCTCGCGGCGGCGCTTATCATCGTCAGCATTCTTGCCCCGTTTATAGCTCCTAACGACCCGAATGCGACAAACGCCGCAAACATGAACGCCTCGCCCGGCGGCGATTACCCTCTCGGCACCGACCGCTACGGCAGATGTGTCCTTTCGCGCGTTCTCATGGGCGCGCAGACCTCGATATTTTCAGCCGTCATCCTCGTCGCCGCGACATTTGTCGTCGGCACCACGCTCGGCATGATAGCCGGATGGTACGGCGGCACTATCGACAGCGTTATAATGCGCCTTGCCGACATAATGCTCGCATTCCCGCAGATGGTGCTCGCCATTGCGGTCGCCGGCATACTCGGCGGCGGTATGGTAAATGCCATGCTCGCAATGGGCATTTCCGGCTGGACGCTTTATGCCAGACTTGCCCGCGCGCAGGTAATATCGCTCAAAAAAGAGGCGTTTATAAGCGCGGCGCGGCTCTCGGGCTGCTCGGCTCGGAAGATAATGCTCGAATATCTGCTGCCGTGCATGCTCGGCGCACTCATCGTAAACGCCGCAACTCAGCTCGGCACGATGATGATGGGTATTGCCGGACTGTCCTTCCTCGGCATAGGGGTCACCGAACCCAACGCAGAATGGGGCAGCATGATAAGCCAGTCACGCGCATATATGCAGCTTGCTCCGTGGGCAACGCTTGCTCCCGCAGGTGCAGCGGTTCTGACGGTCATGATATTCAACTGCCTCGGCGATGCCCTGCGCGACTATCTTGATGTGGAGGCGGTAAAATGAAAAGCGGCAGCATTCTCACACTCGATAGGCTCAGCGCCGGATACGGCACGGGAGATGTAATATCCGAGATCTCGTTTTCACTGCGGCGCGGCGAGATACTGTGCATCGCCGGTCAGTCCGGCTGCGGCAAATCAACGCTTCTGCGCGCGATAACGGGTATTTTCGACCTGCCGGAGATCACCGGCGGCAGCGTAACGCTCGACGGCACGGTGCTGACTGAGCTTTCGAAAAAGCAGCGGCGCGAGCTCGCAGCGCGCAGCATGGGGCTCATATTCCAGAACCCCGGCGCTGCATTCAATCCCATACGCAGCTATGAAAAGCAGTTTCGTGAGGCGCTGTCGGGCTGCGGAAAATACGATAAGAGCACATTTCACGCCGATGCCGAGAAGGTATTCTCCCGCCTCGGTCTCGACGATGCCGAGCGCCTGCTCGGCTCATGCCCGTATGAGATGAGCGGCGGCATGAACCAGCGCATAGCCATCGCCCTTACCATGCTCATGGGGCAGCGGCTCCTGCTCGCCGACGAGCCTACAAGTGCGCTCGATGCCGGAATACGCCGCCAGGTCGCCGATGAGATAAAGCTCCTGCGCGACGAAAACGGCGTTTCGGTGATCGCGGTGACGCACGATCTCGCGCTGGCGCGGTATATTGCCGACCGCGTTGCGATAATGCTCGGCGGCAGGATAGTCGAGCTCGGCGGCAGCGAGGATGTTATCACGGCTCCGGAGCACCCGTATACCCGTGCGCTCATCGGCGCAGCCGCACGGCTCGGCGGCAGTCTGCCGGAGTTCAACGGTGCCGGCTTCAGCCTTGAGGGCACGCTGCGTGAGTCGGCGCCCGGTCATTTCGTTCTGACGGAGGACTCGGTATGAAGCCATTGCTCAAGGTAACGGACCTCAAAAAACGCTACGGCGGACTGTGCGCACTGAACGGTGTGAGCCTCGAGGTATGCCCTGCCGAGATACTCGGCATAGTCGGGCGCTCCGGCTGCGGCAAATCGACGCTTCTTCGCATAATAAGCGGGCTTGAAGGAGCCGACGGCGGCAGCATAACGCTCGACGGCGTATCTCTCGGCACCCGCCGCAGCATCGAAAGCCTGCGGCGCATGCAGATGGTTTTTCAGGATGCCTCCGGCTCGCTGCACCCGCGAAAAACGGTGCGCAGCTCAATAAACGACGCCGCCCGCAGCCTGATGGGTCGGACATTTGATCCGAGGCTCGACAAGCTGTGCGGCTCGGTCGGTCTGGATGCCGGACTTCTCGACCGGTACCCGCGTACGCTCAGCGGCGGTCAGTGCCAGCGGTTTGCTATAGCGCGTGCGATAGTCTCCTCGCCGGAGATACTGCTGTGCGATGAAGCCACCAGCGCACTGGATGTGACCTCTCAGGCGCAGGTGCTTCGGCTGCTGGCATCGCTCAGGGACGACAGAGGCACCGCCATAGTTTTCGTCTCACACGACCTTGCGGTCGTGAGCTGTCTGTGCGACCGTATAATAGTCATGGATAACGGCATCATTGTCGAGCAGGGCAGCACCCACGAGGTCCTCGAAACCCCGCGGGAGGCTTGCACAAGAGAGCTTATCGCATCAATAATGGAGCTATGATAAAAAAACCGCCCCACGGCGGAAAGAGGATACAAAATGAAGGTTACGGAAAACGAGGTACAGGAATACTGGACTGTGCGCGCACACGATTTCGGCATCGTGCGGCGCAATGAGATATGCGATGACATCAGTCTGCGCTGGGCGGCAGAGCTCAGGGCTCATCTGCCCGAGGGCAGGCGCCTGCGCATTCTCGATGTCGGCACCGGCACGGGCTATTTTGCCGTGCTTTTAGCGGCAATGGGTCACGAGGTCATCGGCATTGACCTCACGCCCGCCATGATAGACGAGGCGGGATCGCTCGCGCGGGAGCACGGCGTTGAGGCTTCGTTTGCGGTGATGGACGCACAGGAGCCGGATTTTCCGGACAGCAGCTTTGATGCCGTTGTTTCGCGCAACCTCACATGGACGCTGCCCGAGCCGGAGAAGGCGTACACGCAATGGCTGCGGGTGCTGCGCTCCGGCGGGGTGCTTTTGAACTTTGACGCAAGCTATGCCGACAATGTGCGGAACAACGCCAAAAATGCCACGCATCTGCCCAAGGGCGAGGTATACGGTCATTGCGGCATAACGCCGGAGCTCGAATCGGAAAATGCGCGGATAACTCTCGGCATGCCGATGAGTGCACGCCGCCGTCCCGATTGGGACATTGCGTTTCTCCGCTCGCTCGGCGCCGAAAAATGTGAAAGCGACAAGACCGTCGGCAGGCGCATACTACTGCAAAACGATCTCGCTGACGCTCCCATGTTTCTCGTCAAAGCCATGAAAAAATGACCGCGATGCGGTCATTTTTTCTCAGCCTGTCAAAGAACCACCGTTTTCAAAAAGCGAAAACAGTGGTTCTTGCGTTTATTGTTGAAAAAAGGCGATG
>CAVHZB010000105.1:0-5222 GCA_963640555.1 Phascolarctobacterium succinatutens | reverse complement strand
GAACAGTGAGCTGTAGGTCTCCTTGGTTATCAGCGCCAGAACGATGGCGACGATCGGCGGGACCAGCGCCCAGAAGGTGTTTACAAATTGCATGATGCTTCTTCCCTTAACAATAAATTTTGAACAAAAAATCGAGCCATGATGCGATCATGACTCAACAGAAAAAACATCTTGCCGAACTCATGACAGCTCTCCGCCTCAGCGACAGTATGCAGGATATTCTCCAGCATCCCAGGCATCCGGACTTGGGGGACCGGACCCTTCGGCGATAGCCCCTTTCGCTTAACGCTTCCCTGCGTTTTTACTAAGCTACTGATGGCGACCGCGCCTCTATCATGCCCTGTTCAATTGAGCCCATTATATAGGTTATTTTATGTTTGTCAAGCCCCAATTCACATTTTGTTAATATGCCGTCGCCGCTTTTCGCCCTTGTTAATCGCGGCGCACGATGATAAAATAGAGAAAAAAAGAAAAGAGGTCACTCCTATGAAATACGGATTTATAGGTCTGGGCAACATGGCGGGAGCCATAATCTCCGGCATGGCAGCCTGCGGGAAGTTCAAAAACGATTACCTTTACGGATATAACCGCTCCGAGGCAAAAACCCTTGCACTCAGGGAAAAGCACGGGCTCATCCCCTGCGCGAGCGCCGCCGAGGTCGTCGAAAAGTCCGAGGTCATAGTGCTGGCGGTAAAGCCTCAGGTCATGCCGGCGCTTATCGAGGAGATAGGCAAGAGCATAACCAAGGATAAGACCGTACTCACCATTGCCGCCGGCAAGGGCACCGCGTGGTACGAGGAGCGTCTTGCAAAGGGCGTGCCGGTCGTGCGCGTGATGCCGAACATAAACGCCAGGGTCAAGGCCTCCGTCACGGCGATATGCGGCGGCAAGGCGGCTGCGGATGCACATATAAAAATCGCCGACGCGATATTCTCGTCGGTCGGCAAGGTGTACCATATAGATGAGCATATGTTTCCTGCGTTCTGTGCCCTCGGCGGGGCATCGGGCGCATTCGTGCTGATGTACATCGACGCTCTGGCGGAGGCGGGCGTCCGTGCGGGATTTGCAAGACCGCTCGCCGAGGAGATCGCCACCGCGACGGTCATGGGCAGCGGTGCGCTTGCAATGAACAGCCCGGAGCACCCCATAGCGCTCATGAATGCGGTGTGCTCTCCCGGCGGCACGACCGTCGAGGGCGTGTGCAAGCTGCGTGAGCTCGGCTTTGACACCGCCGTTCAGCAGGCATTTCAGGCGATAATCGACAAGGATTTCTTTTTGGAGGCGAATTGACGCACCTGCGGATACGATTGCTGCGGTGTTCCGACCGCAAAAAGCCTTCCCCTTGAGGGGAAGCCAAGGGCAGAAGTGTTTTGCGCAGTTCGTCACCGCTATTTATTCGCTTGCCCGCCTGCATATTGGCACACATCGCGCAGACAGCATTTGCCGCACTCGGGTCTGCGAGCGGTGCACACGGCTCTGCCGTGCAGCACGATGCGGTGGCAGAAATCCGAGCTCTTATCCGGCGGAAGCTGACGCCGGAGCTCGGCTTCTATTTTCACCGGATCCTTGAGATCGTCAACGAGGCCCAGACGGTTCGATATTCTTATGCAGTGCGTGTCGACTACCGTCGAGCCGGGCACCTTGTATATGTCGCCGAGAATGAGATTTGCCGTTTTCCGACCGACTCCCGGCAGCGTGAGCAGATCGTCCATATTATCCGGCACCCTGCCGTCAAAGCGCTCGAGCAGCAGCCTCGCACTGCCGACTATGTCGCGCGCCTTGGCTCGGTAAAACCCGCAGGAGCGCACATATTCCTCGACTTCCGAGACATCGGCTCCGGCAAAGCTCTCGAGCGTCGGAAACCGCCCGAACAGCGCGGGCGTTATCTCATTGACGCGCGCGTCGGTGCACTGAGCCGCAAGACGCACGGAAAACAAAAGCTCATAATCCTTCCTATAATCGAGCGTACAGTCGGCGAGAGGATAGCATTCCTCCAGCCGCTGGACTATCTCCGACACCTGCTGCTTTGTACGCATTATCATCACCTCGCACACATTCTACCACACGGGCGCTCGACGCGCCACGGCAAATGCGACTTCAGGAGAAATATATGTATAAACCGCTTGCAGACGAAATACGGCCGCACAGCCTCGACGAGGTCGTCGGGCAGAAGCACATCCTTGGCGAAAGGGGGCTTCTGCGCCGCATTGTCGAGAGTGAAAACATACCGAACATGATATTCTACGGTCCGTCAGGCACGGGCAAGACGACCGTTGCGCGCATAATCGCGGAGAAGACCAACCGTACCCTGCGAAAGCTGAACGCTACAACGGCGGGGCTTGCCGACATAAAGGAGATCATCGCCGAGCTTGACACTCTGCTCACACCTGGCGGCGTTCTGCTGTATCTTGACGAGATACAGTACTTCAACAAAAAGCAGCAGCAGTCGCTGCTCGAATTTATCGAGGACGGGCGCATAACGCTTATCGCATCAACGACGGAGAATCCCTATTTCTGCGTGTTCGGAGCTATTCTCAGCCGCTCGACGGTGTTTGAATTCAAACCGGTTACGCCCGGAGAGGCCGAGCCTGCCGTTGAGCGTGCGTTCAGACTGCTTGCCGAAAAAAACGGCGCGGAGCCTGAGCTCGAAGCCGGCGTCGTACCGCGGATAAGTCAGGCCTGCGGCGGCGATGTGCGCAAGGCGATAAACGCGGTGGAGCTGCTGTTTTCAACGGCGAGCATCGAAAACGGCAAGGCGGTAATAAGCCTTGAGGACGCAAAAAGCGTGACCCAGCGCAGCGCCATGCGCTATGACCGAGACGGCGACGAGCACTATGACGCGCTCTCGGCGCTGATGAAGTCGCTGCGCGGCTCCGACCCGGATGCCGCTTTGCATTACCTTGCGCGGCTTCTGGAGGCGGGCGACCTTGTGGGTGCGTGCCGGCGCATCCTGTGCTCGGTGAGCGAGGACATAGGGCTTGCATATCCTCAGGCGGTGCCGATAGTGAAGGCGTGCGTCGATTCCGCGCTCCAGCTCGGTATGCCGGAGGCGCGGCTGCCGCTTGCCGAGGCCGTTATATTCCTTGCCACCGCGCCGAAGTCCAACAGCGGCGTTATGGCGATAGACGCGGCCCTTGCCGATGTGCGTGCGGGAAAAAGCGGTCCCCCGCCGCGGGAGCTTCAGAATGTCCATGCCGACGGCACGGGCTTTGAGCGCGAGCAGGGCTACAAATACCCGCATTCCTATCCCAATCACTGGGTGCGGCAGCAATATCTGCCCGATGCGCTCAAGGGTGCAAGGTATTACGATTACGGCGGAAACAGGATAGAGCAGGCCGCCAAAAAATACTGGGACGAGATAAAAAAATGAGGTGCTTACGATGCCGATGGATATTCGTGTGGGTGATATTCTCACCATGAAAAAGGCGCATCCCTGCGGTGAAAAGCGCTGGCAGGTACTGCGCACCGGCGCTGATTTCAAGCTCAAATGCCTCGGCTGCGGGCATGAGGTCATGGGAGCGCGCAGTAAATTTGAAAAAAACATCCGCGCCGTTGAACGCAGCGGAGAAGCCTTGTAAAGCCATTTCAGCGTGCAAAAAAGTCAGACTTCTCTGCACGCTGAAAAACCGCCCCGAGGGGCGGTTTTTTTGTTATCATCTGTTTTATTGCTTTTCCTCTATGAGAGGAAGGAAGTCCTTGTACTGCGTATCGTATGCGCAGGTGTATTCGGCGCAGTCGGCGAATTTTGCCACCGCACGGGTGGAGCGGTCTATCGGCTGGAGCGTTCCCGCGCCGGCGACACAGCCGCCGGGGCACGCCATGCCCTCAAGCAGATAGCCGTCGTACTTGCCGTCGCGCGCCATCATCAGCAGCTTGCGGCACTCGTGCAGACCGGTAGCCTTTGCTATCTTGACATCGCGCGTGGGGTCTATGGATTTTATGGCGTTTACCACAGCCTGAGCCACACCGCCGGAAACTGCGAACTTGCGCGCGTCCGCGCCTGCCTGCGACAGAGCCTGAGTCTCCTCGGGAGGGATGCACTCTTTGTCAATGCCCTTTGCTGCGAACATTCCGAGCACCTCCTCGAAGGTGAGGACAAAATCGACATCGCTGCGGACCGTGCGGCGGCTTGCTTCGAGCTTTTTTGCATCGCACGGACCGACGAACACGACCTTGCAGCCGGGGTGAGTCTTTTTGACAAACCTTGCGGTGAGCACCATGGGTGTCATTGCAACGGATATGTTTTCGGCCATTTCGGGGAACATTTTCTTTACCATGTCGCTCCACGAGGGGCAGCAGGAGGTGACCATGAACCGATGCTTTGAGGGGACCTCCTCAAGGAAGTCGGCGGCCTCCTCGATAACGCACAGATCCGCGCCTATCGCCGCCTCATAGACATCCTCAAAGCCGAGACGCTTGAATGCGGGCTTCATCCTCTCGGGAGTGACATCCGGACCGAACTGACCGACGAACGCCGGAGCGAGCACGACATACACAGGAATGCCGCTCTTTATCGCCATTATGGTCTGGAATATCTGGCTCTTGTCGGAGATGGCACCGAACGGGCAGTTTACCAGACACTGACCGCAGGATGTGCATCTGTCGTAATTTATCTTCGCCCTGCCGAGCTCGTCGCTGCCGATGGCGGCGATGCCGCACGCCTTTTTGCACGGGCGCTCCTGACGGATTATCGCCGAAAATGAGCACGCATCGAGGCATCTGCCGCAGCGCACGCACTTTTCGGTGTCGATATGCGCACGACCGTTTACCTTGCTTATTGCCTTGCGGGGGCATATCTCGATGCACGGGTGCTCAAGGCAGCCCTGACAGCCGTTGGTGACCTTTATGAGATTGTCCGGACAACGGTTGCAGGCAAATTTTATTACATTTATAAGCGGCGGCTCGTAATACTTCTCGGTGATGACCGTTTCCTCAACGCTGTCGGATATGTTGTTATGCACGCCGAGCTTGCGCATACTCAGACCCATTGCAAGGCGAAGCCTCTCGCCGATAATGGCGCGCTCAATGAGCAGGTTGGTCATATAGGGACCGATCTCGTCGGGATCGCCGGGACAGATCTTATACGGCAGCTCCTCCAGCGTTCTGGCGTAATCTCCGCCTTCATAGGCCATACGGGCTATCTCGGTAAAAACCTCGTGTCGTATCCGGGTCTTACCGGTCTCCATTCCTCTCATGCACAGTCCTCCGATAGCTATACATTC
>CAVHZB010000104.1:0-5331 GCA_963640555.1 Phascolarctobacterium succinatutens | reverse complement strand
ACGAAAAGGAGGCCGTCGAGCGCCAGCCGGACATGGTCTGCCGCGGCGGAAGCTGTGTCATAGACCCCTACGGACACTATCTGACCCAGCCTGTCTGGGACGAGGAGACGGTCATATATGCCGAGCTCGACATGACGCTTCCGGCAGCCTGCAAAATGGAGCACGATGCCGTCGGGCACTATGCGCGCCCCGATGTTCTGGAGCTTATAGTCAACGAGAAGTAAATGTGATAAAGCCTGCCGCACGGACGGCAGGCTTTACTTTTTCTCTTTTGGTTTACATAACACAGCAACGATCATGCCGAAGAAAACCGCCGCACATATGCCCGCAGACGCGGCGGTGAAGCCGCCCGTAAACGCGCCCAGAACGCCCGTTTCGGCTACGGCTTTCTCAACGCCCTTGGCAAGCGTTGAGCCAAAGCCCGTCAGCGGCACCGTCGCACCGGCGTCCGCCCAGTCAACGAGAGGGGAGTACAGCCCTGCTGCCTCGAGTATGAGCCCTGAAACGACATATACCGTGAGTATGCGTGCGGGAGTGAGCTTTGTTTTGTCTATGAGAAGCTGCCCGACGGCGCATAGAATGCCGCCGACGGCAAATACTTTGAGATACAGTATAAGCATGTCCATATCGTTTGAACCTCAATTCGGTATGACCTTTTCTATGGCTATGGCGTGGCATACACCCGGTATGCTCTCACCCTGCTGGGTGCTTGTGGGAGATAAGAGTGCGCCGGTCGGAGCAAACAGCACCCTGCTCCATTTTCCCTCGGAAAAGCCGCGCATGATAAGCGAAGAAAACACCGATGCCGAGCAGCCGCAGCCGGAGCCGCCGGCGTGAACATCCTGCTTCTGCCTGTCGAAAATGAGAACGCCGCAATCGGTGTAAAAGCTTCCTAACTTGACGCCGTCGCGCCGGAAAAGCTCCTCAACCGTGTCGTGCCCTATGGCGCCGAGATCGCCGGTGGCTATCATGTCGTAATACGAGGGGTCTCTGCCGGTGTCCTCAAAATGGGCTTTGAGCGTTTCGTATGCCGCGGGAGCCATGGCGCTGCCCATGTTGTTGGCATCCGTTATGCCTGCGTCAACTATCCTTCCTGGTGTAAGGTAGGTTATAAACGGACCCGAGCCGCTGCTCTGCATTATCACGGCTCCGGCACCGGTAACGGTCCACTGCGCCGTCGGAGTTCGCTGACCGCCGTATTCAAGAGGGAAGCGGTACTGCCGCTCCGATGAGCAGAAGTGCGAGCTCGTGGCGGCGCATACCTTTTCCGCAAAGCCGCCGTCTATCGCCATCGCCCCCAGCGTCATTGCCTCGCCCATGGTAGAGCACGCCCCGTACAGCCCGAAGTACGGAACGCCCACATCCCGCAGAGCAAATGCCGAGCCCACGCACTGGTTCAGCAGATCGCCGGAGAATATGAGGTCGAGCTCCTGCGGTGCGGTGCCGTTTTTATTACAGCACATTTCAAAGCATTTTCGCAGCATGGCGCTCTCGGCTTTCTCCCACGAGCCCTCCCCGAAGTAGGCGTCGCTGCTTATATAGTCAAAATAGTGCTTCAGCGGCCCCTTGCCCTCCTTCTGCCCGACAACGGCGGCGCCTGCAGCTATTGCCGGTGGACAGAAAAGCCTGAGCGTCTGCTTTCCGACATGTTTTGTCATTCAAATCACCGGTGATAGCATCCCCAAAAATCGCAAAAAAATACGGCGGAAGCCCGCCGCAGTGCCGTTTACTCGCCTTTATATTTTCTCCTTGTCGCCATGCCGCCGCGGATATGCCGCTCGGCCTTATTAATATCCAGCAGCTCACGCACCTGATGATACAGCGCGGGACTGACTGTTTTCAGCCTCTCGGTGAGATCCTTGTGTACAGTGCTTTTGGAAATGTTGAATTGCTTCGCGGCGGCTCTCACCGTGGCTTTGTTCTCAATGATGTAAACGGCGAGATCACAGGCGCGCTCCTCAATATTTGTGTACACTTAACCACTCCCCAAACTCACATGGTCAATTTATATGTCCTGCGGATACCGCTTATGACTCGGAGGAACGAAGTGCACTAAAGGCAGTGGCGAAAACTGTATAAAATGACGGCGCTTATACACTTGCACCAAATTTGCTGAAATAGTATAATTACTATGATTATAGCCGCACAGCGCGGCAAAAGCGCGGAAAATTCTAAGGAGGAACATTATGAAGAAACGCATTATCAGCCTGCTGATGGTAGTGCTGCTGTTTGTGTCGCTCGTGCCCACGGGGGCGCTGGCGATAGGAGGGACAACTATAACGCAGCAGCCGGCTGATGTCAGCATCAAAAAAGGCGAGTCAGCGACATTCACGATAGAGGCAACGAACGCAAGTAGCAATGACCTCAAGTACATATGGTTCGATGCCGATAAAGTTAATTTGGATAGTATTGATTTCAACAACATCGGCGATGCTATAACGCAAATTGAAAATGCAAAGCTCGGTGAGGGAAAAACACTGACGATGACCAATGTGCAGAGCGAGATGAATATCCGCTGCGCAGTCTATTATCAGAAGTCAGTTATACCGCGCGACCTTGCTCTGAGCGATACCGCAAAGCTCAGCTTGGCAAAGGCGCCGTGCAAGGAGCACACACTCACTAAGACCGAAGCCAAGGCTGCAACCTGTGCTGCGGCGGGCAATAGCGAGTATTATTACTGCTCGGTGTGCCAGAACTATTATCTCGACTCCGCGGCGACCCGGCCGACGACGCTTGCCGCCTGCACCGTAGACAAGCTCACTACTCACGGCGATATTCAGAAGGTCGAGGCAAAGACTGCCACCTGCGCCGAAAAGGGCTGCACGGAGCACTGGGAATGCTCCGTGTGCGGCAAGTATTTATCCGATGAGACCGGCTCTGCCGAGCTCAGCGCATCGGAAGTCGAGATAGCAGAGAATGCTTCAAACCACACCGATCTTCGGCATTCTGACCGCGTAGAGGCGACCTGCTCGGAAAAGGGAACAGAAGAATACTGGTACTGCTCCGGCTGCGATAAGTACTTCTCCGACGCCGAGGGCAAGGCCGAGGTCAAGCAGTCCAAGCTTGACATTGATAAGGACAAGACCAAGCATGCCTCCCTTGAGTACACCGCGGCAGCTCCCGCGACCTGCGAGAATAAAGGAAATATCTCTTATTACTACTGCGCCGACTGCAATACATATTTCTCCGACACTGAGGGCAAGAACGAGATAAAAAAGAGCGATACCGAGCTCAATGCGCTTGGTCACAATTACAATTGGGCGGCATTTTCAGATACTTCAGATGAAGGCGTTGTGGAGTATCACGCCGAGAAGTGCTCCCGCTGCGGAGAGCTCACAAGCACCGGCAACCATGATGGTGGCACCGCCACCTGCGTTGCAAAGGCGGTGTGCACCACCTGCGGCTTTGGGTATGGCGCTATAGACGCGGAAAACCATGTGAATACCGAGCGTCAGATAATAGTTGCGCCTACTCCCGAAAAGGACGGCACCTGCAATGTCTACTGCAATGACTGTCAGCAGTATGTTGAGCGCAATGTACCTCTCAAATATAAGGATGCCTGCGAGCATGAGATAGTCAAGGTCGATGAGGTGCCCGCACAGTGCGAGAGCACCAATATTTCCGGCACGAAGGAGCATTATAAGTGCACAAAGTGCGGCACGCTGTTTTCCGATGCAGCCGGAACCAGCGAGATAACCGACGCATCCACGCTCACCATAGAGCCGCTCAAGCACTACCTTGCCGAGATAGGCAGTCAGCAGATACCGAACGCAACGCTTCAGACCAAGGCGTATGACAGCATAGGTCACTGGAGCGTATGCAAATACTGCGGTTTCAAATATACCGGAACATACAATTCGCACACCTTCGTGAATACCACGCCGACCTGCCACAGCGGTAAGAGCTGTACATTCTGCGACTATGACGACGGTGCGCGCGATATGACTAATCACGACGGCGGCACCGAGGTTCGCGGAGCCTATGAGCCGAGCGGGACCGAGCCCGGCTACACCGGAGATACCTACTGCCTCGGCTGCGGAACCGTCATCACAAAGGGACACGCATATTATAATGCCTGCCCCGACGGCTGCGAAAAGACCCTCAGGCTTGTACCCGGAACGCCCGCGACCTGCACCGAGGACGGCACCAAGGATTACTATGTGTGCACCGTTTGCGGCAATATGTATCTTGATGCAAATGCCTCCGTGCCGACCGATTCCGAAAATATAGTCGATAAAGCGGGTCATGACCTGCATCCGGGCTTGGATTCTCTGAAGAACTTCGACCTTGATAACCTTGCAAAGCTGGCGGGACTCAATGCCGCACAGATCGCGGAAATGATTAAGAACAAGACATTTGACCTTGAGCATGTTCTTGCACTTGTTCATGTAAAGGACATCGACCATTGCTATGACGAAACATACCACTGGCTCGGCTGCCAGCGCTGCGGCAAAACGCTTGAGGATCTCAGGGATGAGCTCGAAGCCGGCGGCTTTGCGATAAACGCCGGATGGTATGAGCTGAGCAAAAAGACCGCACATGCCGGCGGCACTGCCACCTGCCTTGCAAAGGCCGTGTGCGACGAGTGCGGCGAGGAATACGGCTCGCTCGGCAAGCATAGATACGATGCCGTCGTAACTCCAGCTACCTGCACCAAGGACGGCTATACTACTCACACCTGCTCCGGCTGCAAGGACAGCTACACCGATACGCCCACCGCAAAGACCGGTCACAGGATCGTTCGCGGTCAGTGCACCGTCTGCAAGGGCTACTTCAAGAACCCGTTCTATGATGTGCGCAGCGACGCTTACTATTACACGCCGGTCCTTTGGGCATTTAACTATAAGCCGCAGATAACCTCCGGCATATCCGACGATATGTTCGGACCGGAAAATGCATGCACCCGCGGTCAGGTTGTCACCTTCCTGTGGAGAGCGGCAGGCTGCCCCGATCCCACGAGCCAGTCAATGCAGTTTACCGATGTGAAAAGCTCGGCTTATTACTACAAGGCAGTGCTCTGGGCTGTAGAGAACGGAATCACGGTCGGCATGGGCGATAACCAGTTTGCACCCGAACTGACCGTTACCCGTGCGCAGTTTGTCACCTTCCTCTGGCGCTATTACAATGAGCCCTCGCCCTCGAACCTCTCCGGCAGATTCAGCGATGTCGGAAGCTCTGCCTACTATTACAAGGCGGTGCTCTGGGCGGCTGAAAAGGGCATCACTCAGGGTACCGGCGGCGGAAACTTCAGCCCCGATGCTCCGTGCCAGCGCTGCCAGGTCGTAACATTCCTGTACAGGGCCGTGACCGGAGATACAACCATATAACAGT
>CAVHZB010000103.1:0-5760 GCA_963640555.1 Phascolarctobacterium succinatutens | reverse complement strand
AAGGACTGCCTGGAGAATCCTCACTATCAGAGCCGCGGAGACTTCATCGAATACCACGATCAGACCCTCGACAAGGACATCACCGCTTTCGGCATAGTTCCGAAGCTGTCCGGCACGCCCGGCAAGGTATGGCGCGGCGCACCGAGGCTCGGTCAGGATACCGACACGATCCTCAAGGGTATTCTGGGCTACGACGACGCAAAGATAGCTGAGCTCAAAGAAAAAGGTCTTATCTGATATTCCTCTTCCTTCCCCCATATATCCGGAGGTACGGTTTTTCAGATGCGCCGTGCCTCCGGAACCACAGCCGGATTTATTTCACCAATCAATTCTCCTTCCTATAATACAAAAATATCAGGAGTCCCAAATGGGGCTCCTGATATTGATTATATAGAGATTTTACTCTTTATCCTCCGCACCGTCCTCATGGCTTACCGTATGCTGTGACGGCGGAACGGCACCCGCAAGGCTGCGGAAGCTTGCCCTGGACTGATTTATTGATTTGAGCGCCGAGCCGACGGTTTCCTCGGTGCGGCGAAGTATCTCATCAACATACTCGTTCGCAACGCGCCTGAGTTCCTTTGATTTATACTCCGCATTGGACACAAGCTCTGCACTGTGCGCCTTTGCAACACGCACGATCTCCTGCTCCTCAAGCATTGCCCGTGCCCTGTCCTCCGCATTTTTGCGGATAGACTCGGCCTCGCGCTTGGCGTTTCCGATAAACTCGTCGCGCGCAGAGACAAGTCTCTTTGCCTCGGCAAGCTCGACCGGTATGCGCGTTTTTATATCGTTGAGTATCTCCAGAACATTTTCTCTTTCGATAATGCATTTATCGTTGCCGAGAGGCACTCCCCAAGCCTCGGACACCATCGAATACAGGTTCTCGATAAGCTCCATTACTTCAACATTATTCTCGCTCATATCACTGCCTCCATAGCTTTGCCTTTTCCTCGACCTCGTCAATTATCTCATAAGGCACAAAACCCGTGAGATCTGCGCCGTACGACGCCATTTCGCGCACGACCGAGGAGCTCAGAAAGGTATATTTTTCACTTGCCGTGAGAAACATGGTCTCCAGACCGGGATTTATCTTTTTATTAATAAGGTTCATCTGAAATTCATACTCAAAGTCAGATGCAGCCCTCATTCCCTTCACTATCACTGCGCCATCATATTTCTTCGCATACTCGGCAAGCAAGCCATCCGATGTATCGACCTCAACATTCGGAAATCGCCCCACGACCTTACGCACCATCTCTACCCGCTCGTTTATGGTGAACATGGGCTTTGTTTTCGAGGAGTTTACCATTATGCAGACAACGACCTTATCGAATATCTGCGCGGATCTTCTGATTATATTGAGATGTCCCAAGGTTATAGGATCAAAGCTGCCCGGGCATATAGCAAGACTCATATGTCTTTCTCCCTGCTGTATGTTGTCAATTTGACCTTACCGTAATTATACTCCTTACACTTAAAGTAAGGCATATTCATATCCGACATGGGCTTTTCGCGCCCACTTTCGCACATAATTATACCACATTCCGTCAATATGTCAACGGAATTGATGATTTGCAGCGCTTTATCTATAAGATCAGTCGCATAAGGCGGATCAAGAAGTATCAAATCGAATTTTTCGCCGCGGCTCAGAAAAGCTATTGAGTCTGTCTGCACTACTCTCGCCTCAAAGCCGCAGCTTTTCAGATTTCGCTTTACTATGGCAGCGGCTTCCCTGCTCTGGTCAACGAAGGTCACCGACCCTGCTCCGCGGCTCAGGCACTCTATGCCGAGCTGACCCGTACCCGCAAAAAGGTCGAGCACCTTGCGGCCTTCGATATCAAACTGGATTATATTGAACATTGATTCCTTCACCATATCGGTAGTGGGTCTTATATCATAGTTATCAGGCTCTTTCAGCTTTTTTCCGCGCTTTGACCCGCTTATTACTCTCATTTTTAAACCTCTTTTGCATGATAGTATTCATAAACCGCCTTTGCGGCATTCTTTGGCAGCACGGCAGCCAGCTCTCCGACATCCGCATTTTTTATTGCCTTGAGTGTTTTAAAATGCCGGAGAAGCTCGTTTTTTCTCGTTTCGCCTATACCGGGTATTGAATTGAGCTCCGAGCCGAAGCTTTCATTGCGCAGCGAGCGCTGATATTCTATTGCAAACCGGTGCGTTTCCTCCTGTATATTGCCTATGAGTGCAAACGCCGCGGGATTTGCCGTGAGGCATATCTCATGCCCGCCGGATGTTATCAACGCGCGTGTTCTGTGCCGGTCATCCTTGACCATTCCGAACACCGGAACGCTTAAGCCGAGCTCACCAAGTGCTTTTTCCGCAACGGCTGCGTGAGCTGCGCCGCCGTCTATCAGCAGCAGCTGCGGAAGCATTCCGAACCCCTTATCTCCGCTTTTAAGGCGGCTGTAGCGGCGGCTCACCGCCTGATACATACTTGCGTAGTCGTCTCTGATTCCAAGCTCCTTTATGCGGAATTTGCGGTAGTCTTTCTTGTATGGCTTTGCATCCTTGTGAACTGTCATTGCCGCAACTATTCCGGTGTCGCCTAAATTGGATATGTCAAATGCCTCAATGCGCTCGGGATATTCGGGCAGATTGAGTGATTTTTGCAGCCATGTAAGAGTATTCGTTCTGCGCTGCTGCACCGTTGTAGCACGCAGAATCTCCTCCTCGGCGTTCATTTCAGCGCGTTCAACGAGTCTGAGCCTTTCTCCTCGCTGCGGGCTCTCTATGCCGACTCTTCTGCCTGCATTACGCGAAAGCAGCTCCTGCATGGACTGAGCATCCTCCGGCCGCTCACGCAGGAGGATGGTTTTAGGCAGCATGCCGCGCGATGCATAATACTGGCTCATATAAGCCGATATCGCCTCCGCGTCGCTCTCAAGCGGTTCCGGAACAAGCTCGTAGTCCTTGCCGGTAAGCGAGCCGTCTTTAAAATGCAGCACTACAAAACAGCTTTTTGCGCCGCGCTTAAAGCCTATCGCGTCAGTATCGGAAAACGCGGTAGCGATAACGCGCTGCTTGTTCGAGACATTTTCTATTGCGCGTATTCGGTCACGAAGCTGAGCCGCGACCTCAAACTGCAGCTTTTCAGAGGCATCGAGCATATCCTCGTTCAGCCGGTGCAGAAGCTCGTCTGTTTTTCCGCTCAAAATAAGGCAGGCCTGCTCCACGGCAAATCTGTACTCCTCCTGTGAAAGCAGACCGCGGCACCATCCGCGGCAGTTCCCCATATGGTAATTGAGACAGGGTCTGTCCTTCCCCATATCACGCGGAAAATGCTTTGAGCAGACAGCAAGTCCGACGGCTTTGGACACGGCCTCGATTATCTCGTGCGTTGTGCTGCGCCCGCCGAACGGTCCGAAATAGGAGGCTCCGTCCTTTTTAGCGGCATTTACGATGCTGAAGTGCGGGTAAGGCGCCATTTTATCGAGCCGTATAAAAGGATAGCCCTTATCATCCTTGAGAAGAATGTTATAATGCGGCTGATGCTGCTTTATAAGCGAGTTTTCAAGGATGAGCGACTCAAACTCCGAGTTTACGACGATGACATTGAAATCACAGACCTTCTGCACCATGGCCTCCACCTTCGGCAGGTGCGAGCCGCGAAAGTAGCTTGTCACGCGGTTTTTGAGTCTTTTGGCCTTGCCTACATATATGACCTGTCCCGCCGCATCGAGCATGATGTACACTCCGGGCAGCATCGGCAGCTTATTTGCTTTCTCAAGCAGCTTTTCGCGCATCTGCACTCTCACCGTCCCTGCTTCCGATGATACACCAGACCGTTACGGACACGATAACTATAATTCCGCCTATGAGGGCAAATATTCCGGGCTTTTCACCGTCGAATATCAGAACCCATACAGGGTTTAAAAGCGGCTCTATCGCGCCGAGCAGACTGCACGCCAGCGGCGGACAGTATTCCGCAGCTTTGCCGTAAAGAATATACGGTATGCCGAGCTGAAGAACGCCGAGAACGATTATGCATACCACCGGTACTGCGGATATCTCAGGTGCCGTTGTAAACACGAACG
Organism: Phascolarctobacterium succinatutens; assembly: GCA_963640555.1. Classification (GTDB taxonomy): domain Bacteria; phylum Bacillota; class Clostridia; order Oscillospirales; family Oscillospiraceae; genus F23-B02. The sequence goes on along the minus strand of CAVHZB010000103.1, from coordinate 1,702 downwards.
GCAGCCCGATAACAAATGCCGTGAGCTGACCGATAAGTACCGCCGAAAAGCGATCGGTGTTCTCTGCCCTGCCCATTGCGATATACATACCGCTCATAAACACTCCGGCAAGAATGGCAACGATATTGCCGAGAAGATAGCCTCCCTCGAGCTTATCAAGGAAAAACATTGATATACCGACAAAGGTACACAAAACGGCGGCAATATCGCGCCGTTTGAAGCGCTGCCCAAAAAAAACGGCAGAGAATATAACTATAAAAATGGGCGCGGTAAATTGCAGAACTATCGAGTTTGCGGCAGTCGTGAGCTTGTTTGCGGCGACAAATGCCGTATAGGTACAGCCCATAAGCAGACCTGCCGTAACTGTTCTTTTATTCAATGTTATTTTGTAGCGTTTTATGCCTATGTATGCAAGCACGGTGATACCTGCAAAAAGGCTTCTCATTGAGGATATCGCCAGGCCGTTCCACGGTATAAGCTTTATGAATATGCCCGCGATGCTCCACAGCGACGCGCACACGATCATTTCAATAATTGCTCTCGTCTCGTTTTTCATAAAAATAGCGAATAAGGGCGTGTCAGAAACACGCCCTTAACTCCGTTTCAAAATTTCACTCGGTAAAGTCGGATGCGATAAGCTCAGCAAGAGTATCGACAGCCGTAGCCTCGTCAGCCCCGTCAGCTATTATATTGACTGCGGTGCCCTTGACGATGCCCAAAGAGAGAACGCCGAGCAGGCTCTTGGCGTTTACGCGCCTGTCTTCCTTCTCGATCCAGATGCTGCTCTTAAATTCATTTGCTTTCTGAATGAAGAAAGTAGCAGGTCTGGCGTGGAGCCCTACCTGATTATTAATAACAACTTCTTTGGTTACCATTCTCGCCACTCCTCTAAAAGATTACCCCTACTTTAGCAAATTATTTAAAAAAGGTCAACTCATTTTGTCTATTTTGTAGGTTTACACATTATTAATAAATTTTATTGATTGCTTTTATTTCAATTCGACAATTGTTACGCCGCTTTCACCCTCGCCGAAACGCCCCAGTCGGAAGCTCTTGACCGCTTTATTGCGCCGGAGCATCTGCTGCACTGCCGCCCGCAGTGCTCCGGTGCCCTTGCCGTGGATTATAGTCACCGTCTTGAGCTTACCCATAACAGCGGAATCAATATACTGCTCGGCTGCGTTTACGGCCTCAAGGCTTTCCATTCCGCGCAGATCTATCTCGGGGCTTACCGCTGCACGGGGCATTGTACCGTTAGCGAGCGTAACGCTTTGCTTTTTCTGCTTTGCGGCGTGGCCCTCTATGAGATACACCTCGTCGGGCTTTGCCTTTACGGTCATTATACCCGCCTTAAGGCTTAGCGTTCCGTCGGAGCCGACCTCGATGACTTCCGCCTTTACGCCCATTGATTTGATTTCTACCGTGTCTCCCACCCTGACATCGCGCGCAGACTTTTTCTCCTCCGCCGGCTTTTCGGGAGTCTTGACCTTCACCTTGCTCCGGGTCTCGTTCAATCTGCGGCGAAGCTCGCTGCGGGCTTCGTTTATCTGCTGCGCCTGCTCGTCCTCGTTGAGGCGCTTTCGCATCTCATCGAGCTCTGCAAATGTGCTCTCGGCGGTCTCGCGTGCCTGTGAGATTATGCGCTCTGCCTCTCTGCGTGCTTTCTCGTCAGCCTTTTCAAGGCGGACGCTGAGCTCGGCTC
>CAVHZB010000102.1:0-5877 GCA_963640555.1 Phascolarctobacterium succinatutens | reverse complement strand
AAACGGCTGAAAGCAAGGTTGATATGTTCTCGCAAACAGTTAAATCATTAAAATCGGCCGTTTCAAACAACAGCGCTATCAGCCTAAACCATGTGGAAATATTAAGGCAATTTAGAATGATTTGACGAAAGCAACCGAGGAGCATAGCGAAAATGCGGTCGTTTGAAACAAAAAAACATAATTATTGGCTTAAGGAGAATTGTTTGATGACTATAAGATACGCAGCCAAAGAAGACATCCGTTCAATTGCAGCGGTTGAAGCGGAGTGTTTTCCGCCTGCCGAGGCGGCAACGGAAAAAGATTTTATCGGAAGAGTTGAGCATTACGGAAATCATTTCTGGCTGATGTTCGATGAAGAAAAATTGATCGCTTTTGTTGACGGATTTGTTACCGATGAAGCGGATCTAACGGACGAGATGTATGAAAAGGCCGATATGCATAACGAAAACGGGGCATGGCAGATGATATTCGGAGTCAACACCATCCCTTCATATCGCAGACACGGCTATGCCGGAGAATTGATAAGCTGCGCCATCGAGGATGCCAGGAAGCAAGGGCGAAAGGGTCTTGTACTGACATGCAAAGACAAGCTGGTCCACTATTATGCAGGATTTGGCTTCAAGGATGAGGGTATATCAGATAAATCTACACACGGAAATGTTTCGTGGCATCAAATGAGGCTTTCATTCTGAAAATTCCGGTTTTAAGATGCAAAAGCAAGCTCCCCGTCGTCGGATGTTTCCGGTGATGAGGAGCTTATTTTTGTCTGTATCCTATTATTCGGCGGTACCCGCACCGCGCTGAGCTCAAGCTTTTTTCTCAAACAACATATCGAGGTCGCAGTCGGCATTTATGCCCGGCACCTTGCCGGTGAAGCTATACTGCCACACCTCATGGGCATAGTAGAAATATGGATAGCTGCCGATGCCCACGCCCCAGATGACATAGTCCTGAAGCCTCGCAAGGTCGTAGCCGTAGTACCCCGTGGCGTTATACACATAAACGCCCGCCTCGTAGCCTGCGGCCTTTACCTCCTCGCAGAACGCAACGGCGCAGTCTGTCAGCGTTTCGTTTTCGACCTCGTCGGTGCGCGCTTCATCGTTTCCGATGCGCTCCCAGTCGAAAAACACCGGCAGATCAAGCTCGCGTCCCTGAAGCATCTGCACTACAAATTGTGCCTCACTGCGGGCCTCCTCCTCGCTTATCGCCTGAGAGAAGAAATAAACGCCGACGCGAAGACCGGCGCTCTTTGCTCCGTCTACATTCTTAATAAGGTTATCATCCTCATACAGCTCTCCGCTGCCGTAATATGTACCGCCGGCACGGATAATGGCAAAGCGCACGCCGCTGTCGTAGACCTGCTGCCAGTCAATATCGCCCTGATACGACGAAACATCCACTCCGCGGCTTGCCGTGTACTCGTTTCCGACATAGGTGAGGTCGCCGTTCGGGTCGGTGACAAAGTCCTCCTTGGCAATGCCGTTTGTCGGAACGCCCTCCTGAGGGGTTATCCACACATAGCTTTCGCCGTTATACACCTGCACCATACCGTAATACGGATCGGACACCTCAGCCTCGTGCTGCTGGCGGTGCTGAATGAAGGCAAACATCGCTAAAGCAAGCGCCGCGATCGCTATGACTGCGTAAACGGGTCTTATCCCACTGCTTTTTCGGGTTTTTCTCTTTGTCTTTTTCATGCCGCCATTTTATCACGGCACATGCAATGTGTAAAGTTAACTTTCTTCCAACGATGCCAGAAGCGTTCTGCCTCCGTAGCTCAGGCTGCTTTTAAGGCGCTCGCGGGCGCGCTTGAGCGTCCGGCTCACGCTGGATATGTGCAGTCCGAGCTCGTCTGCGATCTCCTGCATCGGCATCTGCTCAATATAGTACATGGAAACGAGCTGGCGCTGGCGCTTTGTAAGCTCTGCGTTTATCGCCCGCCGCATGGCTCCGGCCGTTCCTCCCGATGAGGCGGTGATGTATTTGATATACTGCCGCAGCGCCATATACTCCTCCTGCTTAGCAAACATATTCGTTTTCCTCTCCTGCATTTTCATCATCTCCGTAATAGTTTTCAAGATACCTTGATATTGCCATGCTGTCGCGCATCATGCCGGTGAGTATGCATATCCTGCGGCGCATTCTCAGCCGGTCGATCTCGCACATGGGCTCTGCTTCAATGCGGCCTTTAAGCTCCGCTATCCTCCTGCGGAGCGCCTGTGCACCCTCGTAGTACTCTCCTGAAAGCTCGATAAGTTTCATCCTTTTCCTCCTTGGTATTGCAAAGAATAAAAAATTAAAATTTATGTTGACAAACCGAATGCGGTTTGCTATTATATGTGAGCCGGTATCGTGCTGGTGTAGCTCAGTTGGTAGAGCAGCTGATTTGTAATCAGCAGGTCGGGGGTTCGAGTCCGTCCACCAGCTCCACCGAGCATTTAATTTGATATTGTATATTTGGGGGATTTCCCGAGTGGCCAAAGGGGACAGACTGTAAATCTGCTGGCAATGCCTTCGGTGGTTCGAATCCACCATCCCCCACCAATAACCAAAGATCCTGTTGATGCAAGTCAATGGGATTTTTTGGTTATGTACTATTCACTATTCGTCATTAATTATTCTCTGTTCATTTCAGTATTTTTGCAGCGAATAATGAATGATTGAATTTTTCGTCCAAGCCTGCTATAATTTTGTGGAGCGAATATGGAATGAGAGAGAATGTCCCGATCGGCAAAGCTATCTGCTTTGCAGCGCGCACAATCAAGCCGAACCGGTAATTGACCGGCACGAAAAACTCCAAAGCTAACAAAGATTAATCAAAACTTACGGAGGTCAGCACGATGAACGATTCACTCAACCGGTTTCTTATCGCCCAGGAGCACTCATACGACACCGCGCTGCGCGAGGTGCGCTCAGGCAGAAAACGCAGCCATTGGATGTGGTACATCTTTCCGCAGATAGCCGGGCTCGGCATGAGCTGCACGGCTCAGCTCTATTCCATCCGCGATATCGACGAGGCGCGCGATTACATTTCCGACCCGGTTCTCGGCGATCGCCTTATCGAGATATCCCGCGCTCTGCTCACGCTCGATGCCTCCGATCCCACCGCCGTCATGGGCTATCCGGACGATCTCAAGCTGTGCTCGTGCATGACTCTGTTCGAGCTTGTTTCCGACGATCCCGTTTTCGGAGCCGTGCTTGACAAATTTTACGGCGGGAGGCGCGATAAGCGCACGCTGTCGCTGCTCGGGCTTTAATGCACAAATTAACGGAATATTTACACCTGTTTTTCTCATTATCCGCGAATTGACTTTTTGTCGGTGCGCGGATAATATTTTTCCTGTTGTTCTTAAATCCGCTCTAAAGGAGTAATAAAATGGAGAAGATATTCAAGCTGAAGGAAAACGGCACTACCGTCCGCACCGAGATAGTCGCCGGTCTCACCACATTCATGACCATGGCGTATATCATCGCGCTAAACCCGAACCTGCTGACCGGCTTTGCCACCGGCACTCCCCTGTGGAACGCCGTTTTCATGGCTACATGCATTGCCTCTGCCATCGGCATGCTCGTCATGGCTTTTGCCGCGAACAAGCCCTTCGCAATGGCTCCCGGAATGGGGCTTAACAGCTTCTTCGCAGTGGTTGTCGCAAACATCGCCGCTCTTTCCGGACTGAGCTACGAGGAGGCCTTTCCTGCCGCAATATGCATCATTCTCGTCGAGGGTATTTTCTTCGTCATACTCACGCTGTTTTCGATCCGTGAAAAGATCGTTGAGGCCATTCCCTTCGGTATCCGTATCGGCATAACCCCCGCCATAGGTCTCATGCTGCTCAACATCGGCTTCGGCTCGAATGCCGGTATCTACAGCGAAAACGGCGGTCCGTTCTATGTCCTGTCCACATTTTTCGGAAGTCTCACTCCCTCGGTCGCTCGGGACACCGTCGGCAGCGCTTACCCGCAGCTTGTTCTCTATGTCGTGACCATGCTCGTCGGCGTTTTTGCCATCGTCATTCTCAACCACTACAAGGTCAAGGCATCCGTTATCCTCGGCATGCTCATCTCATGCGTCGTTTACTGGGGAGGGTGCTTTATCTTCCTTGACACCAATCCGTTTGCCTCGCTTGAGGGCGTTTCCTTCGTTCCTCCGCTGAGCGATATGATAAACACGACCTTCTTTAAGTTCGACTTCGAAACCTTCATAAGCATAGGCTGGTTCACTGCAATAGCTCTCATTATCACCTTCTGTATGATAGATATGTTCGATACCATCGGCACGCTCGTCGGCACCGCAGCCCGTGCAAATATGCTCGATAAGGATGGCAGGATGCCCAACATGAAGGAGGCTCTGCTCGCCGATGCAATCGGGACCGTAGCGGGTGCCTGTGCCGGCACCTCCACCGTCACCACCTTCATCGAGTCCGGCTCCGGCGTCGAGGCCGGCGGGCGCACCGGTCTTACGGCTCTGACGACCGCGGTAATGTTCCTGCTGTGTATGTTCATAGCCCCCATCGCAGCCCTCATTCCCGCCCCCGCCACAAGCGCCGCGCTGATATATGTCGGCATTCTTATGCTCAGCGGTCTCAAAAACATTGATTGGGACGATATCCTTCAGGTCATCCCCGCTGCGCTCATGCTCATATTCATGCCTATCACCGGCTCCATCGGTCACGGCATCGGCATTGCGCTGATCTCCTACTCAGTCGTTGCCGTTTTCACCGGCAGGGCAAAGGAGGTCTCTGTCCTGACCTATATTCTTTCGCTTCTGTTCCTGCTCAAGTTCTTTGTCGTGGTCTGATCCTTTTTATACCGGCGCCCGCTTCGGGCGCCGGTAATTCATGATCCGGCAGCCCATGAGCCGGGCGCGCTCATAGCGATCAAGCTCGGAAAACAGAGCCTCAAAGCACTCGGCGCACACCCAGCCGCTTTCCCACGAGAACATCTCCTCATCCTGTTCAAATTCAACTCTGCATTCCATGCAGCGGCAATGTGATATCGTATTATTCATCGGCACATCTCCAAACAAGATATTTTATGCATTTGCATTGTCTATTGCAGATAGTACACGCTTTTGCATAAGATGTCAAGAGCTTTCGAGTATGTTAATCATTAAACTATCTGCGTTTAAACTCTGGCAAATTGCCAAATTGCTTCCGAAGATGCTCAATTAGGGGCTTGCCTTAGGTCAGTTTAACGAAAACCGCTTATGTTTTGGTGCACTTTGACGGTTTTTTCATCAATAATTTATAACATCTCACAATTGTATCTTTTGGCTGCAAGTAATAAAATTTCAAAGGTGGGATGATACCGTCCCCGGCAGTACTTAGTTTCTAATTTTTTCAATAGGAGAGAAAAAAGCAATGATTACTAACGAATATCTTAAGAGAGTCTACGACTCCGTCGAGAAGCGCGATCCCGATCAGCCCGAGTTTCTGCAGGCTGTCCGCGAAGTATTCGAGAGCCTCCAGCTCGTCGTTGACAAGCACCCCGAGTGGGAGAAGGCAAGCCTCATCGAGCGCTTTGTCGAGCCCGAGCGCGTTATCACCTTCCGCGTTCCCTGGGTCGATGACAACGGCAAGGTTCAGGTAAACCGCGGCTACCGTGTGCAGTTCAACTCCGCTATCGGACCTTACAAGGGCGGTCTGCGTTTCCACCCCTCCGTAAACCTCTCCGTTATAAAGTTCCTCGGCTTTGAGCAGATCCTGAAGAACTCCCTGACCACCCTCCCCATGGGCGGCGGCAAGGGCGGCTCCGACTTCGACCCGAAGGGCAAGTCCGACGCGGAAGTCATGCGTTTCTGCCAGAGCTTCATGACCGAGCTGTACCGTCACATCGGTCAGTTCACCGACACTCCCGCAGGCGACATCGGCGTCGGCG
>CAVHZB010000101.1:2592-5980 GCA_963640555.1 Phascolarctobacterium succinatutens | reverse complement strand
TTCGCTTCCTGTATCATACATCGAATTTGCAGCATTTGCAATTCTTTTATAGTTCGCACTTGCCGCGCTTGCCTGCTTGCGGCCAAACCCCGCGACTTCGGCGCGCTCCGTCTGCGTCCGCAGTCCGGCGGCTTTTGAAAACCGCTTATATATAACAATGAAGTTAAGACTGACCGTAAGGGAGGCAAAAATGGAACGCAGGAGCATATCATGCGATACGCTCCTGCCAGATTCGATTTTAATACAGCATATCTGCTCTCAATCTTACTACTTTGACGCAAATTGTAGAGAACTATTTATGCGCTTGGTCAAACCTTCCGAATGCTTTTTAGTAAGGCTTAATTTCAAAGCAGCTATAACTTCCTGATCATGCTTATAATATTTTAGTGCCTGAACTGTCATGTTAACTATATCCTCATTATCAGACCCCAAATACCCCAGCATGACTTTTTTAGCTTTTTCATTCTTCCATCGACCGAGCAGCTTCATCACACCCAAAAGCCAACGCGCATATTTTGGGTTACTTATCATTTCTACATATTTGTCTGCAAATCGCTTGTCACAAATGTTCGTTAGTGCGGTATCATAAAAAGTCGCATGATTACATTTTGATGTTTCGCTTAATCCGAAAAAAGAATCGATTATACGTTCTGTGGCAATTTTCCCGTTTTTTGTTCCTATCGAGCGAACGAGCTCTCCGGTGATTCCCTCATCATCGAATTTGCCAAGATAATCAGCAATAATGTCAATTACGTTCGGGTCATCATGCCGCCGCATGGTTATGTCCGGATAGCTACTATAGCTGCCACATCCCATAGCATTTATCTTCTTGAGCATTTCGTCAAAAAGCGCAACATCGTGTAAATTATCAGGGTCATTTCTCCATTCCGCAAAATCTATCAAGGCAGCATCGTAAAGTACACCAGCTACAAATTCATTGTTTTCCATTTACGCACCTCTTATCACCAAAGATATCTAACGCTAATGTTATGCTGTGTAATTGCGTTTTTTAATGGCCCACTAAGTTTTGCGTTAGGACGAATGAATAGTTGCAACCGTCTTCCTGAGCTCTGTGCTGTCTGTAGCGGCTCCTATAGTGGCCACTTGTAAAAACCATTCACCGCTTGGATCGCTCTTGTTCACCGGGTCATTTTCGCAGTAAGCGAACATGTTGGTGCTCAGGAGGCCGGTGGCATCCGTAGAGGCATAGCTGCCGGCGTTTATGAAGCGGCCAATCTCGGGATCGTAATAGCGAGACTGGAGATAGTAAAAACCTGTCTAGGCATCGTAGGCATATTCATATGTGACATTATTATACTGTTCTTTTGCCGTCCTGTCAAATTTATCATAAGAATATTGTACTGTTTGCCTGTGTGCTGCGAGTGGACTTGGATCGATATCCGCCGTTTGTATGGAGGGGAAGACATATGATGTTGGTTGTCACCTACGATGTGGACACATCAGATGCCGCTTGGCAAAAGCGTCTGCGAAAGGTAGCAAGGATTTGCGAGCGCTATGGAATGCGGGCACAGAACTCCGTATTCGAAGCGCTTGTGAGCGCCGCGCAGCCGGTAGTTCTGAAGCGCGAGTCAGCAAAAATCATTGATATGTCGCAGGATTCTGTTCGCTTCTATCGACTTGGCAGCTCATATGGAAAACGGATTGAAACCATGGGACGCAAGCCGCTTGTGGAAGCAGGGAGCGCGTTGAGCTTTTAGAGTCCGATTCACTAATGATACTCTTTTGGCACAGGGGATACCTGACATATATCCCCTGTGCTTTTCTGCCTTTATGTGTTAAAACAGTTTTATTGAGAAAAAACTGTGGCATATACCACAACGGTGTGATATAATGTGCAAAAATTCGTCGTTATAAGGAGGACGGACGGTGGATCTTCGGAATGTTGAGCTTTTCGAGGGCGTGAGCTGCGCGAGCATCGAAGCAATGGTGTGCTGCTTTCGCCCGGAGGTCAGAAGGTTTAAAAAAGGCGATACCATACTCGTGTTTGAGCCGGAGGTAAAGAGCCTGTGCGTCCTGCTCTCCGGCAAGGCGCATCTTTACTGCGTTGACAGCGAAGGGGAGTACACTCTGCTGGAAAACTACGGCGAAAACGATATTTTCGGCGAGGTGTTCACCATGCCGTACAGCGGACTCGGCTATGTTGCGGAGGCGGACTCCGATTGCAGCGTCATGTTTTTCAAGATGAGCGCCGTTTACGGAAGATGCCCCAACGCCTGCGAGCATCACACACAGATAACGAAAAACCTGTTCACGCTTTCGGCAAAAAAGGCGCAGATGATGGCGCTCAGGATAAACATGATAAGCAAGAAAACCGTGCGCCAGAAGCTGATAAGCTATTTTGAGTACCTTGCGGAGAAAACGGGCAGCTCCGTCTTTGAAACGGAGCTGAGCCTGTCGCAGCTTGCAAACTATCTCTGCGTCGACCGCACCAGCCTCATGCGCGAGCTGCGGCTGATGCGCGGTGAGGGGCTAATAAGCTCCAGCGGAAGAAAAATAGAAATGCTTACAGTATAGGAGGACAAAGAAAAATGGGCAGCTATATCGTAACAACAGATTCCGGATGCGACCTGCCGCTCAGCTTTTGCAGAAGCAGGGACATTATCCCCATAGCCATGAGCTATGCCATCGGAGACACGGAGTATACCGACACCATGGATCCCGCGGATCTCAAGGCTTTTTACGACGGCATGCGTGCGGGCGATGCGCCTAAAACGAGTCAGGTCACGCCGTATAAGTTCATTGAATTTTGGACACCGCTGCTTGAAAGGGGACTGCCGATAGTTCACATATCTCTCGGCAGCGGCATATCCGGCACATGGGCAAACGCGGTTCAGGCGGCAAAAATGATGGTGCAGGAGCATCCCGATGCGGATATACGCGTTATAGACTCCACCCTTGCGTCGGTGGGCTACGGAATGCTTGCCATCCTCGCCTCGGATATGCGCGACTGCGGCAGCACCGCCGACGAGTGTCAGGCACTTCTGGAAAAGGTCAAGGGTAATATAAACACCTATTACACCACCGGAGATCTTACATATCTCTACCGCAGCGGCAGAGTCAGCCGCACGGGTATGACGATCGCGCATGCGCTCAATATCTGGCCCATACTTAACCTTGACCTTGACGGGCACCTTATTGTTCAGGCAAAGGAGCGCGGCAGGAAAAAGACCATAGAGCGCATACATAAGATAATAAGCGAGCTGAGCGTTGACCCGGAGGATCAGACGCTTTACATCTGCCACTCCGACATCGAGGAGGAGGCGAGAGAGTTTGGCGACGAGATAAAGGAACTCTTCGGCTTCCGGGATGTGTTTTACACTTATATAGGCACTACCATCGGTTCAAATTGCGGACCGGGGCTTATGGC
>CAVHZB010000101.1:0-2582 GCA_963640555.1 Phascolarctobacterium succinatutens | reverse complement strand
GCAAAAAAAGAACGAAATGAGGAAAAGACAGTGAACATCGAATACATTGATTTCAAAACCGTAAGTCTTACGAGCAAGCTCGATACCACGATGGGCGCAGAGCTCAAGCTCACACAGACCGGCAAGGTCTCCGTGAAGCTTCCCGAGGAGTGGAACGGCTTTGCGTTTTTATATCTGAGCATAAAGATATGCGACCCCGAGGAGCGCTATTTCGTGTTCGATATAACCACCGAGACCGTTGTAAAGCTGCCCGACGAGGAAAAGGAATTTACCGAGGAAGCCATGAACGCGGGCATGGAGATAGCTCAGGAAAAGAGCTTTGAGGCCATACGGGCCATATCCGTTGCAATGGGCATAAACGAGCTCGATCTTGCCGGTAAGTGATATGAAGGGACCTACTCTTGTTATAATGGCTGCCGGCATGGGCAGCAGATTCGGCGGCTTGAAGCAGATAACCGCGGTGGACGCACAGGGGCATGCGATAATAGATTTCTCCATGTTTGATGCGTATCGCGCGGGCTTCCGCAGCATTGTCTTCATAATAAAGCACGAGATAGCCGACAGCTTCAAGGCGGCGGTAGGCAGCCGCATGGAAAAGTATTTTGATGTGAAGTATGTCTACCAGCAGCTCGATGTTCTGCCGGAGGGCCGCTCGGTGCCGGAGGGCAGAGTAAAGCCGTGGGGCACCGGCCACGCGGTGATGTGCTGCCGCGGCATCGTAAACGAGCCGTTTGCCGTTATAAACGCCGATGACTTCTACGGCACCGGTGCGTACAAGGTAATGTACGATTTTCTCAGTGCGCCGCATGCTGCGGGCGAATACGCCATGGTCGGCTATAAGCTCCGCAATACGGTCACGGAAAACGGCAGCGTCGCGCGCGGCGTGTGTGATGCCGAAAACGGCTATCTTACGGATATAACCGAGCGCACGCATATCGAAAAGCGCGGCGAGGACGCAGCGTATACCGAGGACGGCGTGACCTTCATTCCCCTGTCGGGCGACGCAACGGTGTCCATGAATTTCTGGGGCTTTTCGCCTATGATGCTCGACGAGCTTTACGCGCGTTTTCCCAAGTTTTTGGACGAAAACATCCCCAAAAACCCGCTTAAATGCGAGTATTTCCTGCCGTTTGTCGCGAACGAGCAGCTTGAGGAGAAGAAGGCCTCCGTGCGCATACTCGAGTGCAGCGAGACATGGTACGGCATGACATACCGCGAGGATCTCGACTCCGTTAAGAAAGCCATAGCCGATATGAAGGCGCGTGGGATATATCCCGAAAAGCTATGGGATTAAATAAAAAAGCTCAGACTGTTTTACAGACAGCCTGAGCTTTTTCGTGTGTATGTTCGTGTTTGTGTCAATTTTCGCTTTCAAGGCTCACCGAAAGCCCCACGCCGACTGCGGACAGTACCGCCGCAGCAAAGGCTAAGGTGTCCGGGCTGCCGTATATGAGCGAGGCTATAACGCTGACGGCTCCGAGGGCTGCACCGCACCATGCAAGCTTATTCGCGAGGGGATAGCTGTTCTTTGCCAGCAATACCAGCGCCGCTGCCGCCGCGATGACGGCGAGGAGATGCGCACCGTAAGTGACCGTAAACGAAATGCGCGCTTTGAGATATTGCCCGTGCAGCTCACGCTCGTGTACGCGAGCCGAATCCAGAAGCTCGGAGACCGAGCTCTCGGCGGTGCCGTAGCCGTCGTTGATAAGCGTTTCACGGGCGCGCTCGACCTTTTCCTGAACGGTCTCGTATGCGGAGAGCTCCTCCGCCTTGCCGTCGAGCTCCTGCTTTTGAGTATCCAGCTGCGCCTTCATGTCGCTGACGGTCTTGCTGTCGGCGTCGAGCTTGTCGGGACCCGCCTCGAGCTCGCCCTGCATACTCGAAAGCTGTGACTGCGCGGAGCTTATCTGCTGCTGCGCCTGCGAAAGTCCGGCTTCGCCCTCCTGAAGCTGCGCATAGGCAGAGTCGAGCTGAGACTTCATGTCTGAAAGATAGCTGTCGGTGAGGTCTATTCCGACATTAGCACCGACGATCTTGAGTGCCATCCAGTGCGGAACATGCTTGGCCTCAAGCTCGCTTATAGCGCTCATGAGCTGATCGTAAGCGGCCTTACCCTCGTTATATGCCGCCCAACCGGAGCTGAGCTGCGCCTGACCGGAGGATATCGCGCTCTGTGCTCCGCTGCTGTCCAACTGGTTTTTGCCGACATTGTAGGCGATAAGCTGCTGATTGTAGCCGAGAACATCCTCGTTGTATTTTGCGATCGCCGCCTCGTATTCGGCGTAGTCGGCATCGTACTGAGCTTTCAGCTCATCATAGGCGGCTTTCAGCTCCTCGTATTGAGCCTTGCCCTCGGTCAGCGTTTTTTCGTTATCCTCGAGGCTGTCAAGCCCGGCTTTAAAGCTCGCATAATCCTCGCGCATATCGTCGATGGGTCTTATACCGTCGGTAATGCCGGTGACACCGGTCATAAATGCCGCAAGCAGCAGAACGATGGCAAGCACGACGGACACAGCGCGCCATTGAGTTTTAGAGACCATATTCTCACCCTGAAATTTTTGTTGATAAAAAATTATAACTAT
>CAVHZB010000100.1:0-6502 GCA_963640555.1 Phascolarctobacterium succinatutens | reverse complement strand
ATATGCTCGCCGGAGTGATTCTGCATCCTGCGGAAGCGCGTTTCCCAGTCTATGGCGCAGTCGTAGGTGCGTCCGATCTCAAGCGGTTGGTTTACATAATGCATCACTTCGCCGTTTTTCTCGTGCGTATCAAAAACGCGTACATCGCCGATCGTGCCGCTGTCGCCGAGCTGGCCGCCGCCCTCGGGAAAAAATGCCGTGCGGTCGAGGGTGACAAGGTATTTCTCTCCGCTCTGTTCGCATGACGTGACCTGCGCCGTGAAGGTCTTCATATGGCTGTCGGTATAATATAATTTTTCGGTCATTTTTGTCACTCCATTATCTTTTTTATGATAATAGCACTTTATCACGCCGCTTTCAAGGCAATGAGCAAAATGTCAGCTCCGCTGCGGTCGGATCGTTGAGAAGGCTTGCTCTGCAAATACTGTCCGCTCCGTATTTCGCACGGATGCCGTCAACGGCAGCGTCTATGCCGCGCTGCTTATTCAGGTTTACATAATCTATAAACATGTCCATCTGCTCCTCCTCGCCGGCATGGACGAGCTCCAGCCCGCGCAGACCCATACTGCGCAGCGGAGAGGTGAAATCGTGGCTTTGGCGCACGAGCTCGAGCGCACAGGACGCGAGCTCCGTTGTGACGTCGCTGGCATATCTCAGGCGCATTCTGTGCGTCTCCCAGCGGAGATCCGTACCCCTCAGCGCGACTTCAACGGTGCGGCAGCGCAGCTTCTGCCTGCGCAGGCGCGAAGATACGCTGTCGGAGAGCATAAGCAGCGTTCTCCATGCCTGGCGCTCGTTTTCGACATCACGGGCAAGGGTCACGCTGTTGCCGATCGACTGCGGCGGTTCCTCCTCCCCTGCCCTGCGCACGCGCGAATCATCCATGCCGTTGGCATACCGCCAGAGCGACACGCCGTTTTTCCCGAAGCGTGAGCACAGGAGCTCGGGGTCGCTCAGCGCGATCTCGCCTATCGTCCGTATACCCATCCGGGCAAGCTCACGCCGGGTGCTGCGGCCGACCATCAGCATTTCAGAGGCCGGAAGCTGCCATACCATGCTTTTGAAATGCTCCCTGTCTATGACCGTCACTGCATCGGGCTTTTTATAGTCCGAGCCGAGCTTGGCCAGCACCTTGTTCCACGATACGCCCACGCTGACGGTAAGCCCCGTCTCGCGCTTTACGCGGCGGCGTATCTCGTCGGCGGTCCTTCGCGGGTCTGGACAGGCAAGGCAGTTTGTTATATCCAGCCAGCTCTCGTCGATCCCGAAGGGCTCGCACAGGTCGGTGTACTCGGCGTATATCTCACGCACGATAGCGGAATATTTCGCATAGCGCTCAAAGTGCGGCTCGACGATCCGCAGCTCAGGACACAGCTGCCGCGCCTGCCATATCGCCATGCCGGTCTTTACTCCGGCGCGCTTTGCCGTCTCATCCTTGGCAAGCACTATACCGTGCCGAAGCTCCTGCGAGCCGCACACTGCAAACGGCCGCCCCTCAAGCTCCGGCATATACAGGCGCTCAACGCTTGCATAGCAGGAATTTATGTCCGAATGCAATATTGTTCTGTCCATAAGAACATCTCCGTTTAAGATAATGCTTGCATTATACATCGCTTTTTAAGATATGTAAACAGGAATTTCTATCTTTTTCGGAGATTTCGCTTGCATTTTATATCGATATGCTATATACTGTGATCATCTGTTCCGGAAGGAGACGCGATATGCGCAAAAGCATCGGTGAAATTTTAAATTCAAGGCGGCGTGAGCTCGGATTTTCGCAGTCGGAGCTTGCGTGTGCGCTTGCGGCAGACGGTATTGAGGTAACAAATCAGGCCATTTCGAAGTGGGAGACGGGCAGTACGCTGCCGAACGCAAGGCAGTTTCTTGCTCTGTGCCGCGTGCTGGAGATAGACGACATTGCAGGCACCTTCGGCGCCGCCGGTGAGGGCGGCGTGCTCGCGGGCTTAAATACCGCCGGGCGGAAGAAGGCGCTGGACTATATAGAGCTTCTGCGCGACAGCGGCCGCTACGGTTTACAGCCCGAGCCCGTGAAAACGCGCATGCTGCCGCTGTATTCGCTGGCGGTATCGGCCGGTACGGGGCAGTTTCTCGACAGCGAGGACTATGATATGACAGAGGTCGGGCCGGAGGTGCCGGAAGGCGCAAACTTCGGCGTGCGCGTCGCAGGCGACAGTATGGAGCCGCGCTTTCACGACGGGCAGACCGTCTGGGTCAGCCAGCAGCACAGCCTCATGACCGGTGAGATCGGCATTTTCCTGTACGACGGCTGCGCGTATCTCAAGCAGCTCGTCGCCGGTGACGGCTATCTCGCGCTGCACTCTTTGAACCCCGAGTATCCCGATATCCGCATATCCCCCACCCTGCCGCTGCGCGTGCTGGGCAAGGTGCTCGCGGCATAACGGCAGCAAAAAATCCCGTCCGGCAGGACGGGATTTTTAACATTCAGATCAAATTCAGATTACTTTGCAGCCTTTGCCTTCTCGCACAGAGCGGTGAAGGCGGCAGGGTCGTGAATAGCGGTCTCGGACAGCATCTTGCGGTTCATGTCGATGCCGGCGAGCTTCAGGCCGTGCATAAAGGTGGAGTAGTTCATGCCGTTTGCCTTGCATGCGGCGCTGATACGGGTGATCCAGAGCTGGCGGAAGTCGCGCTTTTTCTGCTTACGGCCGACATATGCGTAGCGGCCGGACTTCATCATCTGCTCCTGAGCCATCTTGTAGTGGCGGGACTTGTTGCCCCAGTAGCCCTTTGCCAGACCAAGGATCTTATTTCTATGTTTACGGGTCATCATTGCGCCCTTAACTCTTGCCATTTGTCATTTCCTCCTATCAGTAACAGTAAGCCCTTAATTATTTGTAAGGGATCATCTTTTTGATGGTTGCCTCGTTGGTAACATCGGCGATCGCGCCGGAACGCAGACGACGGCAGCGCTTGGTGTCCTTCTTGGTGAGGATATGGCTCTTGAACGCATGAGCGCGCTTTACTTTACCGGTTTTGGTGAGATTGAATCTCTTCTTAGCACCGCTGTGGGTCTTAAGTTTAGGCATGGTTATTTCTCCTTCCGTATGCTGCTATTATCAGAAATTTGTCTGTAATAACCTGATCAATTATTCTCCGCCGCTGCTTCTGCCTGCTTTTTGGCGGCTTCCTTTTCCTTCTGCGCCTTCTTGACTGCCGCGGCAGACTTTGGAGACAGGAACATGGACATATTGCGCCCTTCAAGTTTGGGCGGCTTATCGAGGTTTGCGATCTCTCCGCACTTGGCGGCAAAATCGCGCAGAATGACCTCACCTAAGTGAGTATGTGCCATCTCACGACCGCGGAAGCGAATCGAAACCTTGACGCGGTCGCCGTCAGCAAGGAACTTGAGTGCGCTCTTAAGCTTCGTGTTCAGGTCGTTCTCGCCGATGCCGGGAGACATGCGGATCTCCTTGACCTCCATGACACGTTGATTTTTCTTGGCTTCCTTTTCGCGTTTTGACTGCTCAAAGCGGAACTTGCCATAGTCCATTATCTTGCAGACGGGCGGCTTTGCCATGGGCGAGATCTTTACAAGATCAAGCTCCTTCTCCTCTGCGATCTTCAGGGCTGCTTCAGCGGACATGATGCCAAGCTGCTCGCCATCGTCGCCTATAACGCGAATTTCCTTGTCGATGATCTCCTCGTTGATCTCATGATTCACACTTGCGATTGTAAAACACCTCCATAAATGCAAAAAACGGATGCCTGACAGCATCCGCGCACAAAAACAGCACCCGCTTGGGGCGATGTCTATTGACCGAAACGCGCCCGAGGCGGTCCGGTGAGGTCGGGGATGCCGTACCTACTTTGTTTTTAGCTCTACCAATATATCAGCACTTTTCCGATATGTCAAGGATTTTTTAAGTGAAAATATAAATTCGCGCACTCAGGCATAAGGGGCGGAACCGCCCCTTATGCCCATACTTTTGTTTATTCGGTGTTTGCCTAAGCGGAGGTCCTTCATTCATCGCCTTTACCGTGAAATGCATAATACGCAAAGCCTGCCGTGGCGCTGCCGGCAAGCACACTCCATATGCCTGCCCAGCTCCGGGATATCGGAGCTATGAAGTATGAGCCCGCTGCGAGAAGGACAGCGGAAACTATGAGTCCGATGACGCTCAGCAGCCTGCCGGGTTTTCGCATTGAGCACCGACCCTTCTCAGCGGCTCTCGCCGCCGGGCTCCACGCCCCCGCGCTCAAGCTCCATGGCGAGCTTCACTATGCGGCTGGTGCCGAGTCTGGTTGCTCCGAGGGCGATGAAGTCCTCGGCATCCTCGAGCGTTGCTATGCCGCCGGCTGCCTTGACCTGAACATTTTCGGGGCTGCAGCGGCGCATGAGCTCAACATCGTGGCGGGTGGCACCGCCTTTGCTGAAGCCGGTGGAGGTCTTTATGAAATCGGCGCCGCACTCGGCAACGATGGTGCACAGGCGCATTTTCTCCTCGTCGGTGAGCAGGCAGCACTCTATTATGACCTTGAGCACCTTACCGAGGCACGAACGGCGCACGGCCTTTATATCCTCTGCGACATCCTCCCAGCAGCCGTCCTTGACCATGGAGAGGTTTACGACCATGTCTATCTCGTCGGCACCGTTTGCCACCGCGTCGGCAGCCTCAAATGCCTTTGCCGCCGAGGACATATAGCCGTTCGGAAAGCCGATGACCGTGCATATGCGCATTCTGTCTCCAACATAGCGCTTTGCGCCGGGCACATGGCACGGCGGGATGCATACCGATGCACACTGGTATTTTATCGCCTGGTCACACAGCCTTCTGATCTCCGCCTCAGTGCAGTCGACTCTGAGCAGGGTGTGATCGCAGTATCTGAGAAGCTCTCTTATATCCATAGCATTCGTTTCCTTTCGTTCTGACATTGGCAACATTATATTGCAAAGCCGCTGCATATTCAAGCATTTGTCCTTAATATACTCTAACAAAAACTATTTTAATTAAGGACCGGAACAGACATATGGACGAAAACACAAGCAGCAACCTTGCTCAGCTTACCGGCGTTATGGCATCCTCACCGGTATTCTCTCACGCCGGACGCGGTGAAACATTCTACACATTTGCGCTGGAGGTAGCCCGTCTTTCCGGCGCGACGGACACGATAAATATAATCGCGCGCCGGCAGCTTCTGTCCGCCATAGACGCCTGTGAGCTTGAAAAGCTCTGCGTTATCGGCGAGCTGAGATCGTTCAACAACAAAAGCGGCAAGGGTGCAAAGCTCGTTATAACGGTGTTTGCAAAGGAGCTGTATCCCTGCACGGGCGAGGATGTCAATGTCATCCGGCTCACCGGCACGCTGTGCAAGCCGCCTAACCTGCGCGTAACGCCGATGGGCAGAGACATATGCGACCTGATGCTGGCGGTAAACCGTAAATACGGGCGCTCGGATTATCTGCCGTGCATAACATGGGGGCTCAAGGCACGCGAGGCTTCCTACTGGGATACCGGGACTACGGTGTCGCTTGAGGGTCGGATACAGAGCCGCAGCTACATAAAGCTCATAGGCGGCGAGCCTGTAGAAAAAACGGCGTTCGAGGTCTCCGTAACGGAGATCGAGGAGCTGTAAACGAAAAAGCTGCACCCATAGCTCGTGGGTGCAGCCGTTTTTATTACATTACAGATCGTTCAGGCAGATATCCGCAAGGCTCTCACGCCTTACAGCGATGTAGCTTTCGCCTCCGGACAGCATGACGATAGGCGGGCGCGGCACGCGGTTGTAGTTTGACGCCATTGAGTAGTTATACGCACCGGTCGTACACACGGCGACGGTATCGCCGCGCTTTATGCTTTCGGGCATGCGTATATCCTCCTGGATTATATCGCCGCTTTCGCAGCAGCGTCCGACGAGCGAGCAGGTCATCATGCTCTCGTTTTCCGTCTCGTGCGCCGCAAGGCAGCAGTGCTGCGCGCGATAGAGCGCAAAGCGCGGGTTATCGGTCATGCCGCCGTCTATGGAGACATAGTTCTTATATCCGTGGATGCGCTTGACGCCGCCTACGGTGTACAGTGTCATGCCGGCATCAGCGACTATGGCGCGTCCGGGCTCCATGCATATGACAGGCACATCCAGTCCGAGAGCTGCGCACTCGTCCTTTATGGCCTGCGCGACCTCGGCTATCTTATTTCCGACATCAAGCTGCGGATCGGTCTCGGCATAGCGCACGCCGTAGCCGCCTCCGAGGTCGAGCTCGCGTGTTGTCATGCCGTACTTATCTCTCATCATTGCGATAAATTGCAGCATTATTACCGCCGCGCGCTCAAAAACATTCTCTGCAAATACCTGCGAGCCGACATGGCAGTGGAAGCCGGCAAGGTCTATGTGCGGCATGGCAAGAGCCTTTGCCGCAAAGGGCTCAGCCTGTCCGGTCTCGATGGATACGCCGAACTTGGAATCGACTCTGCCGGTATCCATGGCGGCATATGTGTGCGGGTCTATGCCCGGAGTCAGGCGC
>CAVHZB010000099.1:0-6516 GCA_963640555.1 Phascolarctobacterium succinatutens | reverse complement strand
CTATGCCCACGGAGTGCAGTGGCTGTATAATTGCTGGGGCATCATGACCGTCATCAACATGGACTCGCTGACCGGTCACAACATCGTCGATACCGCCGACCGTGATACTATGATGAGCGATATTGCCGACTGGCACGCCAGAACTCCCATGCGCACACACACCGTCGGCGGCAACCGCCATCTCATGCAGATGTGGGAGACTGCGGAGAAATTCAACTGCGATACCATAATCATGTACGACGATATAGGCTGCAAGGGCATGGCGGGCGCACAGGGCTTGCTTGAGGAGGAATTTCACAAGCACCGCGACCGCTTCAATATCATCTGGATGCCGCACTCGCTCATGGATTGCCGTATAGTCCCCACGAACGAGGCGCGCAAGACCGTAAACCAGTATATGCAGAGCGTTATGCATGAGGAGCCCGTTGACCCGACTCTTGTCGATTTTGACGACGAGATGGGTTGGTAAGAAAGGAGCAGCTAAATGAAAGCTATTGCTAAGATAATGGGAACGAGCGCAGCCGCGCTTGCGGCGCTGTTTGCCGTTTACTATTTTAATCTTGATATGAGACTCATGCGCAGCGTTATAGTGCCGTTTTTGGATAAGCATTATGACAGTGTAAAGCGCGAGCATCTCATTTGAGGAGGTCTGAGGATGAGCTATACAAATCATAATATTCTTCCGCGCGCACTTTCGTACGAGGAGAAGGAGAACCGCAAAAAGGGCATATACGACAGCTTTGCAAATTATCTCGTCTATTGCCCGAAATGCAAATATGTCGTGAAAACGAATATGTACATCCAGCGCGCCGAGGCTTATATTGATGAGCTGCACGAGCGCGGCACGGTGTGCCCAAAGTGCGGCGGCAGCGAGTGGACACTCGGCTACCCGCTCGGAACGCTTACGGGCTTTGTGAAATTTTAGCAGAGGAATAGCTTCTCTGCGATAAAGCAAAAAATATCCCCTGATGCAGGAAAAGTGAACTGCATCAGGGGATATCGTTATATCAAAAAGACTGCTTCGTCAGGCCTTTTGACGAGCGCAGGCATATGCGCTCTGTTCACTCATGAGCCGAAAACGGGGACCGTATTGACGAATTTATTGCAGTAGCGAGAGAGCACCGCCGCTACCATAGCTCTGCTTGCCGTGCCCTTGGGGTCGAGCGTCGTGTCGGTAGCACCGTTTACGAGTCCCGCACCTATAGCCCACTGGAAGGGCTGCGTCATTCCGCGGGAGATATCAAGAACATCAGAGTAGCCTAAGATATTCGTGTTGTCGTACAGCGAAACATCGTCTCCGGCATAACCCTTGGCATAACGGAACAGGAATGTCACAAGCTGCTCACGGGTGATAGAGCAGCCGTAGCCGAACTGAGTTGCAGACATGCCGTTTACTATTCCGAAGTAGCTGCCCCAGCGTATCGCCTCGTAAGCGTAGCTCGAAGCAGGCACATCAGTGAAGCTGCTTCCACTGCCGGGAACGGTAGGCGAGCCCGACAAACGCCACAAAACGGTTATGAACATCTCGCGTGTCATGGGCAGGTCGGGTGAGAAGGTGGTATCCGATGTACCGTTAAACAGTCCTGCGGAAACGCAGTAGCGCACATTGTCGTAGAACCAGTCGCCGGGATGTACATCCTCAAACGGGGATACCCAATTGTAGAAGGCGCTGTTCGTTGTCGGAGCAAACAGAGCTATTAAGCTGTGCTCATCACTGATACTGACGAATGTATAGCTGCCGCCGTCGAGAGTTACCTTGCTGCCGTCAACGAGAGTGTTTTTGGTGTAATACCCGCTCGCGGAGCTTACACTGAAGCTGAGATTTTCGCCCTTTGCGGCCTTTGTGCTGCCCGGACTTATCGTGCCGCCGTCCGACTGGATGATATTTATCGGAATGTTATATACGGGCTCGTCATTATCGTCATATGCATCGTCGCCGGGATATGGATCCGTGCCCTGACCGAGCTTCCATTTTGCGGTGAGCGTGGCTGCCGTATTAACATCGACCTTGCTGCCGGCAGGGTAATTCGTGCTTGACTTACCGTCGTTCCAACCGAGCAGTATATATCCGTCCTTGTAGACGAACGGGAGCGATACCGTTCCGCCGTCGTCCTCAAAAACGCCCTTCATAAGCGAGCCACCGTTGAGGTCGAGCGTTGCATTGCCTATCTTAACGGTGCCGTTATTGATTATCGTTGCGCCGCCCGTTGTGCGTATTCTTGCGTTGGAGGCGACATTGAGAGTTCCGCGGGTTTCGATCGTTATGGTGCTTCCCGCCGGTATCTTATGCGGATTTCCGCTGTCAAGTGTGGAGTTGACTATAAATTCACCGTCGCGCAGAGTGAGGTTGTATGCGTCGCTTCCGCCGTTTTCGACCTCGCCTGAGAAGAAGGTAAGGCTCTGGGTGCCGAAAAATTCGCTTCCGCAGCTCAGGTCAGCATTATTGTCGGCGTATATAAACAGCTTGTACGCGCTGCCGTCCCACACCGATATGCTGCCGCCCTCCTTGACTATAAACATCCCTATGAGCTGCTGCATGCTGAACACCTTGACGGGAGACTTTATGACAAGCGAGTAGTCGCCGGTGAGTATCCTTACATTTTCGTCAAGTGTAAAAGCATCGTTTTTGCTCAGAACGACATTCGTCGCAAGCGTCACATCGCCGCCGTTTTCGGAGTCGTTTGCCGCGTTCACCGCTTTAACGAGCGAGTAGTATTCCTGCCCGTTGAAGTAGGCCTGAACCGTTTTGTAATCTTTTTCGCCCATGGTATTGGATGCCGAGATCAAAACGGGGAAGAAGGTAACGCCCATCTTGGCGTATTCCTCGGTGTTGCCGATGGCCCAATAGCAGTAGTTGGTCTCGGGATGAGCGTCGACATAGAGCTTGAGCGCGCTGAGCGCGTTGCGGGTGGAGGTTCCCTCGACGCTGACGCTCTCGTGAAGAATGCATGCAGCGCTCGTTCCGTTAAAGTACTGAACATTGCTCACGACCGGCGTTGAGGCGGTGCCGTATGCCTGCTGGCAGGTGCCGTACAGGTAATAGCAGTATTTCATGGTGGTGCCGAACGCGTATCCGGCGATCGCACCGTATTGACCGGAGTTGACTACCGCGCCGTAGTTTGTGCAGTTGATTATGCTGCCCATATTTGCGCCGCCGACAAGACCTCCCGCATTGTTGCTCAGCGCCGTTACCTCGCAGCTCGACCAGCAGTTTGCAATGGTCGAGAAGTTAAAGTCACCGACTATGCCGCCGGCATTTGTGCCGGCGCGCACCGTGCCGCAGATGCCGAGGTTCTTTATGAGCGCGCTTTCGCCGGTGTGACCGAACAGCCCCTGATCATCGTCCGAGGTGTTTATGTACAGGTATTTCACCGTGTAGCCCTGACCGTCGAATATACCCTTGAACGGCTCGTTTACATTGCCTATCGGGACCCATGATCTGGCGGTGCCGGAGGAGTACTTGAGGCTCATGTCAACATCGCGCGTCATGAAGAAGGTTATGTTTTTCGTCTTGAAGCCGTCGTTTACATAGTCTCTGAGCGCTTCGAGATCATCAAGACCGTTTATGCTGTAGAACGCGCCCTCAACACCGTCGGTGCGGGTGCTGTACAGTGCGCTCATGGAAGAAGTCGCGGTGTAATCGCCGCTGTAGTCGTCGTTCTTGGTGTCGGTTCCGGTATTGGGATCCATAAGTCGCGGGTAATGTCCGGGATTATTGCCGTCACCTGCGGCTATCATGACATTGGAATTATACCATCCGGAGTACTGCGCGTTATTCTGCAGCAGCACCCATGCATTGAGTGCGTCAAGAAGACTCGTCGTGGTGACATCATCTATGACGGCGGCGCGCTCAAGCGTGCAGAAATAGTCGTCGTTTTCAAAGCCGTAGACGAATGTCATAATGTCGGCCGTGCCGCTCT
Organism: Phascolarctobacterium succinatutens; assembly: GCA_963640555.1. Lineage (GTDB taxonomy): Bacteria > Bacillota > Clostridia > Oscillospirales > Oscillospiraceae > F23-B02. The sequence goes on along the minus strand of CAVHZB010000099.1, from coordinate 2,596 downwards.
TGCTGAGGCTGTTATAGCCCGCACTCGCGGAATCCTTGAGGAAGTAGCAGTTCTCGACCGTCGATTTGCCCATGTCATCGCCGAATATGCCGCCGCCAACGCAGGTCTCGGCGCCGTAGCACAAAACAGAGCCGTATGAAACGCAGTTTCTTATCGTGGTGTTGTCTATCCTGCCTGCGATGCCGCCCGTTTCGGACTCTGACTGTATGCTCACCGCAGCCCAGCAATTTTCGATAACGCCGTTGTCTATCTTGCCGACTATGCCGCCGCAGTTGAACTCGCCTACCATGGCACCCACAACGCCGAGATTTTTGATGGTCGCGCCGCGGGCTCTGCCGAACAGGCCGAGGTTATCGCCCTTCTCGTTTGTCATGAAAAGACCGTACACCGTGTAGCCGCAGCCGTCGAAAATGCCGCGGAACATGTATGTCAACGTAGTGGGATCGAGCGTACTGAAATCCTTTCCTATAGGCTGCCAGCCGTCGCCGGAGTTGCCGAGCGCCTTTGTGGATATATCAACATCGTCCTTGAGGTAGAAGGTAACACCGTCGGTGTCCTTGCCGCCATTTACATATTCCGCGAGCATTTTGAGCTCTTTTCCGCTTGATATGCTGTAGTGTCCGCCCTTGACGGCCTCCTCGCCGGACTCATAGAGCACCGTCATTGTCGAGGTCTCGGAATATATAACGCCGTAGGGATTTTTGGTACTGTCAACATCGGCACGGGGCTCGTCGACATACTTTACGCCCGAGCCGTCGCCGGGGAAGAGCTGCGTCGGGTGGTCGCCCTGTATGCGGGCTATGCCCGCCGCACTTGAGTCGTATTTCCAGAAGCGGAAGCTGTCGTTTGTCGCAAGATATGTGACCCAATGGTTCAGAACATTGAGGAGCATGATGCCGGATGCACTTCCGACCGTCACCGAGCGCTCAAGCTTAAATCCGGCGGAGCTGTTTGTGAATGACACCGCCGCTGTCTGGGTCGCACCGCTGTCGCCGCAGGCGGACTTGGCGTTGGCAGGGTAGTAGCAGTACTTTACATTCACCGCCGAGGTCGTCGCACCGACTATTCCGCCGGCCTTCGAGCTTGCGGTGACCTCCTTGAAGGATACGCAGTTGATTATGTTTCCCGCATCAGCCTTGCCGACGATGCTGCCCACTCTGTCCGAGGCGTTTATCTCGCCCGAAAACCAGCAGTTTATAACACTGCCGCTCATGAGACAGGCAACTATTCCGCCGGTATCGTCCTTCGCGGTTATAACGCCGGTGGCTGCAACATTCTTTATCTCGGCATCCTGCCCGTCAACATATCCGAACAGTCCCTGAGTGCTTCCTGCGTTTATATAGTTGTCCGAAAGCAGATAGCCCTGACCGTCGAAGATGCCCTTGAACGGGGTCTTGTCGCTGTTTCCTATGGGTGTCCATGTCTGCTCGGCTGTCATAGCCGAAACGCGGGTCATATTTATATCTGCCGTGAGGAAGAAGGTCATTCCCTCGGTGGCAAAGCCGTTATTTACATAGTCGCGGAAGCAGACGAGCTCATCGCCGTCGGATATGCTGTAAAATCCGCCGACCTCGCCGTTTTTTCCGGACTCGTACAATGCGGTCATGCTCGCCGTTGCCGTGTAAATGCTATCGGTCGGCGCAATGTATCCGGGATACTCCATGCTCGGATATCTTCCGTCGACACGACCGACGCTCTGCGACGAGGTATCGTACACCCATGTACGGCAGCTTCCGAGACTGCTGTTCTGTTTTATCCACTCATTGAGCAGAACTATGAGATCGTCGGTCTTTTCGGTTCCGACGGTGAGTGCCTTCTCGGTGAGCACCTCGGTGCTGCTGCTTGCAAAGCGGTAAACGCTCGCGGAGCTGCCGAGCTCAGTGCTGCCCACCGACTTATCCGCACCGTAGTAGACATAGTAGCAGAAATTGATCTTTCCGCCGCCGGATACCGTTCCGGCTATCGCGCCGGTGTCGGTGCTGCCCTCTATGTAGCCGTAGCTAAGGCAATTTTCAATCTTCCCTCCGCTTACCTCGGCGGCAATGCCGCCGATAATGCCGCTGCCGGTGATGTCGACGGCCGACCAGCAGTTAAAAACTGAAGCGTCGTTGAGCCGGTATACTATGCCGCCGAGCCCGCTGCCGCCGCTTATCTCGCCCTCAACGCCGAGGTTCTTTATTACCGCGCCGCCGTCGGCATAGCCGAAAAGGGCGAAGCCGTCACCGGCTGAGGCGTTTAAGAGATTCAAAACGGCATAACCGCAGCCGTCGAAAACACCCTTGAAGGCGTTGGGCGCGCTGCTGCCTATGGGCGTCCACAAGGTATCCTTATCGAGCTTGATATCGCTTGTGAGATAGAAGATCGCACCGGCAGTGCTTTTGCCGGAATTGACATACTTTTCAAAGCTTATAAGCTCGCCTGCGGACGAAATGCTGTAGCTTTCTCCGGAAACGGCATCCGCGCCGGAGTCGTAAAGCTGCGTCACCGTCATCTTAGGCGTATAGCCGCAGGCATCCTCCGCGACCGCCTCGGCTGCCGGTATATAAGCAAGACCGAGGAGCATTACCGCAGCAAGCACAAGGCTTATTGTTTTCTT
>CAVHZB010000098.1:0-6520 GCA_963640555.1 Phascolarctobacterium succinatutens | reverse complement strand
ATATTATATTAAAAAAAAAAAAAAAAAGTATTATTATGTAGAAAGCATTGAATATTATCTATCGTTAAAATACCCATAGACTTCATGCGGAGGAAAAACGATGTCAAGCAGAATTTTTCAGAGTGTGATTTTGCAGATCAAAGAGGCAACTGACAGGTGCATCGGCATCATAGACGATCAGGGCTTTGTTATAACTTGCAGCGAGCTGCCCATGATAGGCTCGCGGCTCGAGGATTTCTCGAGCATGAGCTACGAGCTTTCCGAGCCTGTATTCGTCAGCGGCGTTCGCACATACAAGGTCCTCAGCAATAACAGCGGCAAGTTTGACTATGCCGTTTTCGTTGAGGGCTGCGATGAGATGGCGCGGGTAAGCTGCATGATGGCAGCTGTAGCCTTTAACGAGGCAAAGACAAATTACGAGGAAAAGTACAACAAGGCCGCTTTCCTGAAGAATATCATTTCGGATAACATTCTCCCCGGTGATGTTTATGTCAGGACAAAGGAGCTGCATTTTGCACCCGATGTCCCGCGCGCGCTGCTGCTCATAAGGCAGGTAGAGCGTTCGGATGTCGCCAGTGTCGAGGTGCTTCAGAGCCTTTTCCCGGATAAGCAGCACGATTTCGTCATAAGCATAAACGAGACCGATATCGTCGTTATAAAGGAGCTGCCGGGCGGAGAAAACAGCGCCGAGGTGAAAACGATAGCCGAGAGCATAGAGAGCGTTCTCAAAAACGAGCTCCAGATAAAGAGCATAATCGGCATCGGCACAACTGCGCACCATCTGCGCGAGCTGGCTGACCGCTATAAGGAGGCGCAGATCGCCATTGATGTCGGCAGAGTGTTCGACTCGGAAAAGACGATAATAAGCTATGAAAATCTCGGCATCGGCCGTATAATATATCAGCTTCCGACAACGCTTTGCGAGATGTTCCTGAACGAGGTGTTCAAGAAAAACCCGCTTGAAACGCTCGATGAGGATACACTTGAGACCATAAACAAGTTCTTTGAGAATAACCTCAATGTCTCCGAAACGAGCCGCAAGCTGTATGTGCACAGAAATACTCTTGTGTACCGTCTTGAAAAGATAAAGAAGATAACCGGTCTTGATCTGCGTGAGTTTGACCATGCCATCGTTTTCAAGGTGGCAATGATGGTCAAGCAGTATCTCGATTCGGTAAACAGCAACGGTCGCTGAAATAAGCAGGGGAGCTCATCCCCGTATCCGCAGGAGGAAAAGATCACATGGTTCAGATGAACAATGTAACGATGGTGTATGACAACAGTGAGGTTGCGGCACTCGAGGATTTCAGCCTTACCATAAACGAGGGCGAGTTTGCGTTTCTGGTCGGACCGTCCGGCTCCGGAAAGACGACAATAATCAAGCTCCTTACGGGCGAAATCATGGCATCCGAGGGTGAGGTCATCGTTAACGGGTTTAACATGAATAAGCTCAAGCGCCGCAAAATGCCGCAGATGAGAAGAACTCTCGGCGTCATTTTTCAGGACTTCCGTCTTATCGACAAAATGACGGTCTATGACAATGTCGCGTTTGCAATGCGTGTTGTCGGAGCAACGAACAAAACGATAAAGGAGCGTGTGCCCCGCGTTCTGGAGCTTGTCGGCCTTGAGGGACGCGAAAAGCGTCTGCCGGCGGAGCTGTCAGGCGGCGAGCAGCAGCGTGTAGCCATTGCGCGCGCACTGGTCAATAACCCGACCATGATAATAGCAGACGAGCCTACCGGAAACCTTGATCCGGTGCGCAGCCTTGAGCTGATGCTCCTGCTTGAAAAGATAAACGAGATGGGTACCACCATTCTTGTGGTCACTCATGAAAAAGAGCTTGTAAACGCCTTTTCTAAGCGTGTCATAGCGATAGACGGCGGTCATCTTATAAGCGACGGAATGGACGGGTACTACAGTTATGAAGTTGAATAGATACGGTTATCTTATAGGCGAGGGCTTCCGCAATATCTTTACTCACGGTTTTATGTCCTTTGCCTCAGTGACTATAATAATTGCCTGCCTTATAGTAATGGGCAGCTTCACTCTGCTTGACATAAACATCAATCAGATAATCGAGGACATAGGCAATCAGAATCAGATCCTTGCCTATGTCGATGAGGACATGACCGCGCAGGAGGCAACGGCGCAGATACAGACAAAGCTCGAGTCGCTGGACAATGTCGCGAGCGTGAGCTTCGTGAGCCGTGCCGAGGCAAGGGAGACCTTCCTTGAGAAGTACGATGAAAGCTACATGGAGGGACTTGATGAGGAGGTTTTCCGCCACCGTTTCGTTATCCAGCTCGTTGACCTCAGCAAGATGGACGATACGACGACTGCCATCGAGGGTGTTGACGGCATCGTCAAGGTAAATGCTCCCACCGCGTTTGCCGATAAGTTCATATCGGTGCGAAATGTCATAAGCGTCATATCGCTCGTGCTTATTGCCATTCTCGGCTTTGTTTCACTGTTTATTATGAGCAATACCATAAAGCTTGCGACCTACGGCCGCCGCGAGGAGATCGCCATCATGAAGATGGTCGGCGCGTCAAACAGCTTTATCCGCTGCCCGTTTGTCGTCGAGGGTCTGGTTCTCGGCGTCGCCGGAGGCGGGCTTGCGTTCCTTGCGCAGTGGGGTCTTTACAAAGCGCTTGAAACCAAGGTGGCATCGAGCCTCGCCATTTCGTATATAAGCATTGTACCGTTTGCTCAGGTCTGGGCATTCGTGCTTATAGCGTTCATGGCGGTCGGAATTCTCGTCGGTGCCGTCGGCGGCGTTATAGCGATAAGGAACTATCTCAAGGTGTGAGGAAAATACAATGAAGAACAGACGGATATTTGTATCGGTAATTGCCATAATACTTGTCATCATGATGATAGCAAGCCTTGTACTCACCGTTATTCCGGTCATGGCAGACGGTGCTGCCGAAAGCGCTCAGCCGTCGGACGCCGAGGCCTATGCCGCCGTGCAGCAGACGGGAAAATAACTATTATGCAATATAAGCTTGACTGGCGGTCGTTAGACTGCCAGTCAAGCGTACTGTTATAGTAAAAGGGGAGACTGCATTGGAAAAACGCTCATATTCCGGTTTCGGCAAAAAAATCAAGCTTACGCATTCTATAATAATATGCCTTGTCCTCATGCTTGCCACTGCAATAGCGACATATCTCATAACTACGGGCGGCTTCGGTGCTCAGGAGTATTTCAAGGATGCCAAGGCGCTTGTAGAGATCGAGAGGATAATTGACGAAAACTACATCGGAGATGTCAGCCGCGAAACGCTGTACGATGCCGCGGCATCGGCGATGGTCAGAAGCATAGACGATAAATGGAGCTATTACATGAACTCCGAGGAGTATGCCGCATATAAGCTGTCATCGGCTAACGAGTATGCCGGCATCGGCGTCAGCATAAAGCAGAACAGCGACGGTGCTTTTGAGATAATGTCGGTCGAGGACGGAACTCCCGCCGCGACTGCGGGGTTGACCGTCGGTCAGCTCATCGTTTCGGTGGACGGTCAGACGGTCGACGGCATGACAACGACCGAGCTTCAGGAGCTTGTGAGATCAAAGGTAAACAAGGACTTCCCGATTGTGGTTTCCGACTCCAAGGGAAATCAGTCAAAGGTAACGGTGTCCTGTGAGACCATATATAAAAACCCCGTCAGCTCGCGCATGCTCGATAACAATATAGGCTATATAAAGATATCCAATTTTGAGGCCGGCAGCAGCGAGGGCACCATCGGTGCAATAGAAAAGCTCACGGCCGAGGGTGCAAAATCGTTCATATTCGATGTGCGCGATAATCCAGGCGGACTGGTGAGCGAGTTGGTTTCGCTGCTTGATTACCTCCTGCCTGACGGCGATCTGTTTGTGAGTGTTGACAAAGCCGGAAACGAGACCGTTCAGACCTCGGACAAGGTGTGCCTTAGCAGCAAAATGGTCGTTCTGGTAAATGCCAACAGCTACAGCGCAGCGGAGTTTTTCGCAGCGGCGCTGCAGGAGTATGACTGGGCGACTATCGTCGGCGAGCATACGACAGGCAAGGCCCGCAGTCAGGTCACGATAGAGCTTTCAAACGGCGGAGCAGTCCACATTTCAACAAAAAAGTACCTCACGCCGCACCGTGTTGACCTTGCCGAGGCGGGCGGAATCAAGCCTGATATAGAGGCAATAAACACCGAAAACGATACAAATGTACAGCTCAATGCCGCAATAAAGGCGCTGAGCTGACAGCGACAAAAAATAGGATAAAATAAAGGAGAGCTTAGTAAATGGCTACCGAAAGCAACAGATTTAAAATGAGTCAGGAGCGTCTGGACGCGCTCAAAAAGGAGCTTCTGTACCTTGAGACCGATAAGGCTAAGGAAGTTGCCGAGCAGATCAAGGAAGCACGCAGCTTCGGCGACCTGAGCGAAAACAGTGAGTATGATGAGGCAAAAACCGAGCAGGGCAAGCTGTATTCCAGAATAGCGGAGCTGAAAAACCTCGTCGAGAACGCCGAAATAGTCGAGAAGGTCGATACCGGAATGCGCAAGGGCGCAATAACTCTCGGCAGCAGAGTCAAGGTGCGCGATATTGATGAGGGCTATGAGGAGAACTACACAATAGTCGGCTCACAGGAGGCAAACCCCATGGAGGGCAGAGTTTCCGACGATTCTCCGTTCGGCAGAGGGCTGTACGGTCATGTCGCCGGTGAGAAGATAACGGTCGAGGCTCCCGTAGGCGAGCTGCATTTCGAGATAATCTCCGTAGAGAACGATTGAGGATAAAATATGAGTGAGAATATAAACAATGAGAATGCCGCTCCCGAGCAGGAGCTCGGTGAGCTGCTCCGGATAAGACGCGATAAGCTCAAGACATTGCAGGATGATGGGAGAGATCCCTTTACTCAGACCCGCTTTGTAAGAAGCGCGTATTCAGCAGAGATAAAGGACAGCTATGATGAGTTCGAAGGCAAAACGGTCCAGGCAGCGGGCAGGATCATGTCCAAGCGCGGTATGGGCAAGGCAATATTCTGCCACATAAAGGACGACCGGGGACTTATCCAGCTTTACATCCGCAAGGACGCAGTTTCCGAGCAGGAGTTTGCAGACTTCCGCAAGTATGATATCGGCGATATAGTCGGAGTCTCCGGCTATGTGTTCAAGACCAAGACCGAGGAGATATCCGTTCATGTCCAACAGGTAACGCTGCTGTCAAAGAGCCTGCGCCCACTGCCCGAGAAGTTCCACGGCATGACAAACACCGAGCTCAAGTACCGCCAGCGTTATGTTGATTTGATCATGAGCGACGACAGTCGCCGCAATTTCGAGATCCGCTCGAAGTTCATAAGCTATGTCCGCTCATTTCTTGACGGCAGAGGCTTTATGGAGGTCGAAACTCCGGTACTTAACACCATTTCGGGCGGAGCTACCGCGCGCCCGTTTATCACGCATCACAACACGCTCGACATTGATATGTTCCTGCGCATTGCCACCGAGCTCAACCTCAAGCGCCTTATTGTCGGCGGCATCGAGCGCGTTTACGAGATCGGACGAATTTTCCGCAACGAGGGTATGGACACCAAGCACAACCCGGAGTTCACTACGGTTGAGCTGTACCAATCCTATGCCGACTTTAACGACATGATGGATCTGTTTGAGGACCTGCTCTCCGGCGCCGCCAAGAGCATTCTCGGCACATATCAGTGCTCATGGCAGGGCTTTGATGTTGACCTTACCCCCGGCTGGGAGCGGCTTACGATGGCTGAAGCTGTCAGGAAATATGTCGGTATTGATTTCATGGCGATAGACGGTGATGAAGCTGCCGTTGCCGCTGCAAAAGCGGCAGGGGTTGACATGGATAAGGTCGAGCCCACATGGGGTCACGCTCTGTACGAGAGCTTTGACCAGCTCGTTGAAGAAAAGCTCATACAGCCGACCTTCATAACCATGCATCCGGTCGATGTTTCCCCGCTTGCAAAGCGCTCTCCGAAGGATGCGCGCCTCACAGAGAGATTTGAGCTGTTTATCTGCCGCAGCGAGATGGGCAATGCCTTCTCCGAACTCAACGACCCGATCGACCAAAAGCAGCGCTTCCTAAAGCAGGTCGAGATGCGTGCCAATGGCGATGATGAGGCCGGCATGATGGATGACGACTTCATAAACGCCTTGGAATACGGCATGCCGCCAACTGGCGGACTCGGTATAGGCATCGACCGCTGCGTAATGCTCCTGACCGGCGCAAGCTCCATCCGCGATGTCATCCTGTTCCCGACAATGAAACCTTTGGATAAGTAAAATCCAGTATTCATGCGGGTTTGAGAGCTTTTCGGTGTAAGTTCTACCAAAAGATTTACCAAAAGTGATTTGGTACGAACAGCAATACAGCAGAATAGATAAAAATTAAAATAAACTCTCAGAGAATGGTAAACATTTTCTGGGAGTTATTTTTATGCCCGGAGAACTGCAAAAACAAAATCCACACATTCGCAATTTGAAAGCCAGCCGAGTAGAATATAGTCAAGGAGGGATTCACG
>CAVHZB010000097.1:0-6704 GCA_963640555.1 Phascolarctobacterium succinatutens | reverse complement strand
AACTGATTGCATATATAGTAAAATTGTAATATAATAAGCGTTACTGCGTGTGCATCCTGACAGAAAGGACGGGGTAGCCGGTGAAGCTGCTGTGGCTCGTCCCGTATGGGCTGATATTTCTCGCTGTGCAATGGCTCGAACTTCCGCAGGCGGCGGCATATATGCTGACGATTACACTGCTGACCGCGTACTGGACGGCACTGCTTTTATGCGTAAAGCGTAATAACAGCGCGGCGGCATACGGTATTTGCAGGGTAAAGCACCTCGACCGCCGTGACTGCGCAATGCTCCTGCCGCTGCTGTTGCTGCTTCCTGCTGTAAACCTGATCGCGTTCGGCATACCAAAGCTCACGCTCCTGACGGCAGCGTATATCGTTTATACCGCATTCGGAGAGGAATTCTTTTTTCGCGGCTTCCTGCCCGAGGCGCTGCGCGGCAAATGCGGAATGCTCGCGGGCGCTGCACTGAGCGCACTGCTGTTTGCACTGATGCACTGCTTTAACGGAGCATCTGCGGTGCAGCTTGTGTGTGCTGCCGGAGCCGGCTTCGCGCTTGCTGCCTCAAGATACCTGACGGGAAGCCTTGCCATACCGGTCGTCATACACTCCTGTATAAACCTCAGCGGGTGGCAGACCTCGGCGGAGGGATACGCTGCGCTGTATATCGCCGCTGCGGCAGTATATGCCGCGATCGGATATGCAATACTGAGGAAAATGTAAATAAATGAAAATTGATTAAGGCAGATCTGCCTTAATGCATTCCTCTTAAGGAATGCATTATAAGCTTTAGATATCATGCTCTTTTAAGGAGAACCGGAAGAATGAGACTGTACATAGATCCCGGCACCGGCAGCATGCTGTTTGCCATACTCATCGGAATTATAGGAGCCGTAAGCTATATGCTTAAGTCGTGGTTTATAAAGCTGCGATTTATCCTGAGCGGCGGCAAAAAGGTGGATGCAGCGGCGGACAGACTGCCGCTTGTTATATTCTCCGACGATAAGCGGTACTGGAGCGTGTTTAAGCCCGTGTGCCGCGAGCTTGATGCACGCGGAGTGGATGTTGTATATATGACCGCCTCTGCCGACGATCCGGTGCTCGAAAACGAGCTTGAGCATATAAAGGCGGAGTTTATAGGCGAGGGGAACAAGGCGTTTGCAAAGCTCAATTTTCTCAACGCGTCCGTGCTTTTGTCAACGACTCCGGGACTTGATGTGTACCAGTGGAAGCGCTCAAAGCAGGTGGATTACTATATTCATCTCCCGCACGCCGCGAGCGACATAACCGGCTACAGGATGTTCGGCATAGATTACTACGATGCGATACTGCTCTCGGGCGAGTATCAGGTGCGGGATGTGCGCGCGCTCGAAAAGCTCCGCGGTCTGCCCGAAAAGGAGGTAGTCAAGGTCGGCATACCTTATATGGATGATATGTACGCCCGCCTGAAGGCGGCTCCGGAGCTGCCGGCGCACGAGAAAACGGTACTGCTTGCTCCATCGTGGGGCGATAGCGCGATACTGAAAAAATACGGTGAAAAGATAATCGAGGTCCTGCTGGACACGGGATATCACATAATCGTGCGCCCGCATCCGCAGTCCTTTACCTCCGAAAAGGCCATGCTCGACAGAATAATGAGCAAGTACCCCGAGTCCGAGCAGCTCGAGTGGAACCGCGACACGGATAATTTCGATGTTCTGCGCCGTTCGGATATACTTATATCGGACTTCTCCGGTGTTATCTTCGACTTTGCGCTCGTTTACGATAAGCCGGTCATTTACGCCGACACCGAGTTTGACAATTCGCCATACGATTCATGGTGGCTCGACACGCCGTACTGGACCTTTACCGCGCTGCCGCGCATCGGGCAGAAGCTGACGCCTGATAATATGTCGTCTCTGCGGGAGATGATAGACGAATGCCTGACCGATCCGCACTACGGCGCCGGCAGGGACGAGGTTCGTGCCGAAACATGGGAGAAGCGCGGCGAGGGAGCGCGGCTCACTGCCGATTATATTGTCGATAAGCTCAAGCAGTTGGACAACCGCAGGATAGGAGAGAAATAGCATGTCATTTTTCAGCATATTGGGAACGCTGCTCATAAAGCCGCTTCAGCTGCTGTTTGAGGTGGTGTTTGTGATAGCCAACCGCGTTATCGGCGACCCCGGGCTTTCAATAATAGCACTGAGTCTTGCAATGAACTTCCTCGTCCTGCCGCTCTACAGGCGCGCCGACGCCATGCAGGAGGATGAGCGCCGGATGGAGCTGCGGCTGCATAAGGGTGTTTCGCACATCAAGAAAACATTCCGCGGCGACGAGCGCATGATGATGCTCCAGACATATTACCGGCAGAACGATTATAAGCCGACCTATGTCCTCAAGGGCGCGACCTCACTGTTTCTTGAGATACCGTTTTTTATCGCGGCGTATACCTTCCTGTCGGGGCTTGAGCTTCTGCACGGAGTGTCCTTCGGACCGATAACCGACCTCGGCAAGCCCGACGGACTGCTGACCGTCGGCGGGCTCACGGTAAATGTCCTGCCGATAATAATGACGGTAATAAATCTTATATCCTGCGTTATTTTCACCAAGGGCAGTCTTCCGAAAACAAAGATACAGCTCTACGCAATGGCGCTGTTTTTCCTCGTATTTCTGTACACCTCGCCTGCGGGACTTGTATTCTACTGGACTCTCAACAACCTGTTTTCACTCATAAAAACGATATTCTACAAGCTCAGGCATGCCGAAAAGATACTGGCATGGCTTGCCTGCATCTGCGGCATTGCCTGCATAGTGTTCGGACTGTTTTTCTATGAAAATCCGACGATACGCCGTACGGCATTCTTCGCTGCGGCGGGCGTAGTACTTCAGCTTCCGATCCTGGTCACTCTTTTAAGGGACAAGGTCAAGGTTCCGGAAAAGCTCAGGGATGCCCAGCCAAACAAAAAGATATTTATAACCGGCGGGATATTCCTTGCCGTGCTCACAGGGCTCCTGATCCCGTCGGCGGTGATAAACGCCTCGCCGCAGGAATTTGTCGACATGGTAGTGTTCTGCCACCCGGCATGGTACATAGTCAGCGCATTCTGCTTCGCTGTAGGAACCTTCGTTATATGGTTCGGCATATTCTACAGCCTTGCAAAGCCTGCGGTCAAAGCGTTTATGGATAAATGCATATGGGCGCTGTGCGGTGTCGCAACAGTGAACTATATGTTCTTCGGACGGGATCTCGGAAACCTTTCGTCGAGCCTTAAGTTTGACAATGGCATGACCTTCACATTAAAGCAGATGCTTATAAACCTTGCGGTAGCGGCAGCTGTTGCGGTGCTCCTCTATATCGCCGCGGGACGATGGAAAAAGCATATCCCCGGAATAATGACCGTTGGCATCATAGCGCTTGTGTGCATGTCAACGATAAACTCCGTCGGCATATTCAGGTCCGTGGACACCTTGATCGAAAATTCCAAGAATGACAGTACTCAGCCGCAGCTGGAGCTGAGCAAAACCGGCAAAAATGTGATCGTGATGATGCTCGATCGCGGCATGGGAGCGTATATTCCGTATATTTTCAACGAAAAGCCAGAGCTTCAGGCAAAGTTTGACGGCTTTACATACTACAATAATGTGACCTCGCTTGGAATTAAAACAAATATGAGCACTCCGTCGCTGTTCGGCGGATATGAGTACTCACCGGCAAATATGAACGCCAGAGATGATGAGCTGCTCATGGACAAGCACAATGAAGCGCTGAGCGTTCTGCCGGTCCTGTTTGCAAATAACGGCTATAATGTCACATTCTTTGATCCCGTTTATGCCAATTATCAGTATATTCCCGACCTTACCATATTCGACGGCTATGAGAACATACGCGCATATAACACCAAGGGACAGTTCACCGAGCCGGAGCTCAAGGAGGCTTCAATAAGCAATAACAAGCGCAATTTCTTCTGCTATGCGCTAATGAAGTCCTCACCGCTGTGCATCCAGCGAACGCTCTATTCCTATGGCAGCTATAATCAGGGCAATACGGAAGTCGAAGAAGGCTACGGCGGTCAGACCGAGGACGGATTATTTAAATCCAGCGGTGTGGCATCGCAGTTTATGGATTCCTACAACACGCTCTGCAATCTGTCGAATGTGACTCGCATAACGGAAAACGGCAACAATTTGTTCGTTATGACCAATGACACGACCCATGAACCCATGCTGCTTCAGGAGCCGGACTATGTTCCTGCGCAGAATGTGGATAACACCGAGTATGAAGAGAATAATGCCGGCAGATTCACCGTTGACGGCCGCACCATGAAGGTCGACGAGCTGAGCGCGTATACTCACTATCAGGCCAATATGGCAGCCCTCATCCAGATCGGAAATTGGTTCGACTATCTGCGGGCAAACGGCGTATACGACAACACGAGGATAATAATCGTTTCGGACCATGGTCAGAGCCTCGGACAGTTTGAAGAGCTCATTACCGATGACGGACTGGATGCGGAGGGCTTCTTTTCTCTCCTGCTGGTCAAGGACTTTAACGCAGAGGGCTTTACGACCTCCGATGAGTTCATGACCGCCGCCGACACACCCACGCTGGCAACTCAGGGTGTGATTCAGAACCCCGTGAACCCGTTCACGGGCAATGTGATAAACAGCAATGCGAAAACCGAACACGATCAGTATGTATTTTTCTCATATAATTGGAGCGTTGAAAATAACTGCGGAAAGCAGTATATTGCCGGCGACTGGTACACCGTGCACGACAGCATATGGAATAAAAACAATTGGCAGCTCGTAGGCGAGGATGCCGTACTGACTAAGGAAGACTGAACGGAGGACGATATGTATAAGGTAGATAACGCCATCATAATGGCAGCGGGGACCTCCAGCCGCTTCGCACCCCTGTCGTATGAAACGCATAAGGGACTGCTCACCGTGCGCGGAGAGGTGCTCATGGAGCGCCAGATCCGGCAGCTGAAGGACGCGGGGATCGGCGAGATCGTGCTCGTTTCGGGGTACATGAAGGAACGCTTCGAGTATCTCAAGGCAAAATACGGTATCAGGATCGTTGAAAACACCGAGTACGACCGGCGTAACAACCACTCGAGCATCTATGTGGTGCGGGAGCTTCTCGGAAACTCATATATCTGCTCGTCGGATAACTATTTTACCAAAAACCCGTTTGAAAATGAGGTGAGCGACCCGTATTACGCGGCGCTGTATTCCCACGGCAAAACGGCAGAATGGTGTATCACCGAAGACGAGGAAGGATACATAGACAGTGCGTGCGAGGGCGGCGAGAACTCATGGTACATGATGGGGCATGCGTTCTGGGACGAGCGCTTCAGCCGCAAATTTATTGAGATACTTGAGCGGGAGTACGACACTCCGGAAATACGCGATAAGCTTTGGGATGCGGTATATGCCGAGCATCTTGACGAGCTGAAGCTGCGCATACGCCACTATGAGGACGACGATATCTTTGAATTTGACAGCCTTGACGAGCTCAGACAGTTTGACGAAAGCTATGTCGACGACACCCGTTCGAATATAATAAAGCACATTGCATCAGAGCTTAACTGCCGTGAGCGTGAGCTGAGCTGCTTTGACGCCATAAAGGCTGTCAGCGGTACACAGGCGATAGGATGCACCTTTGTGTTCGGTAAAGACAGATACAGGTATTACTACGAGACTGAAAAATTGGAGAAGGAAAATGGCTAAAGGCATAATCAAAGCGGATATTGCCAGAGTCAAGGCGCTGCTTGAAAATGTGTTCGGACATTCGGATTACCATGATATTCAGCGGATGGGAGGGCTCACGAACCGTACCTATCGCGTAGAATTTCCCGACGGAAGCCGCTGCATGGTGCGTATCCCCGGTGACGGCACCGAGGAGATCATTGACCGCAGTGACGAAAAGGTGAGCACTGAGCTTGCGTGCAGAATAGGCATTGATGCAAGAGTTTACTATTTCGGCGCTGACGGGGCCAAGGTATCGGAGTTTATCCCGAATGCCATTACCATGTCTGCGGAAACGATGCGCGAGGATAAGCGCATCCGCCAGGCGGCGCGTATCCTCAGAATGCTGCACGACAGCGGGGAGGATACCGGCGTTGATTTTGATTTATTCGATAAGACTGCCGGATATGAAAGGCTGATCGAGGAAACCGGCGTTTATATGTATCCGGATTATCCGCGGCTCAAGGCAGCCGTGACCGACATCAAGGCGCAGGAGGATAACACCTGCAAAATAAAAAAGGTGCCGTGCCATAATGACCCCCTGTGCGAGAACTGGGTGGTGTGCGGTGATGACGACAGGATGTATCTCGTCGACTGGGAGTATGCCGGCATGAACGACGGCATATGGGATCTTGCCAATATCTCGATAGAGGGCTATTACACCGCCAAGGAGGATCAGCTGCTGCTCGCTGAGTATTTAGGCAAAAAGCCAGATAAGAACGAGTACAGGCATTTTTTCGCGAGCAAGCTCTATGTCGATTACTTCTGGATGCTGTGGGGGAAGACCCGCGTGCCGTATGACGGTCAGCCGATCGAGGATTGGGCGCGTGAGCGCTATGAAAGACTCAAGAACAATCTTAAGCTCTTTGCGGACATTTGAAGCTCAAATGAAGGGAGTATGAAGGCGCGTTTTGCAAAGGCTCTGTTCTCAGAAATAAAGCATAAAAGCGATGTATTAAAAAAGAGTCACTCCGT
>CAVHZB010000096.1:4107-6904 GCA_963640555.1 Phascolarctobacterium succinatutens | reverse complement strand
CGACCGTGCCCGTCGTGAGGTACGAAAGCAGCGACATTCCCAAGGGCAGCAGCAATGCGCTTTCCATGTTCGGCGAAAATGTCGCCCAGAACCTCACCAATAAGCAGCTCGGCTACACCTACGCCGACGGCATGGGCGGCATCTACATGTTCTACAATGTGGACGAAAATGCCTTTGCAGGCAGCGTGTTCTCACACAGCAGCCACATACTCATAAGCGTTGCGGCGGCAGCCGTCGTCGGCATCGCGGCCTTCTTCGCCGGTGTCGGAGTAAAGAAGAAAAAGGCTCAGGGCGAAGAGGTCTGACAGCTGCACAGGATCCGCATAAGGAATGATTCTGATGAAACTTAGAAAAATCATAGCTCTTGCACTGGCACTTATGCTGTGCGCGGCGCTGTGCGTCCCGTCCCTCGCCGACAATGATGTCTGCGCAACGGTCAGCTCAGGCGGCACCGATACCGATTACGGCTCCTTTGAGGAGGCGTGGAGCAGAGCCTGCGAGCTGGGAAACAGCAGCGAGGTCACCTTCACCCTCCGGCAGAGCTGGATAGCCTCGGACGGCTCCTTCGGCAGCGGCACGGGCTTTCAAAACGGCGCGCTGAGCTACTCCGGCGCCGAAATGCTGACGCTCGACCTCAACGGATTCTGCATAGACAGGGGGCTTTCGTCCCCTGTCTCCAGAGGCGAGGTCATATGCGTTAACTCCCGCATGACGATCGTCGATTCGGGCTCCGGCGAGTACACGGTGTCAAAGCTCTTTAAGGGCGGCGCCATCCGGAACGGCGCAAGCACCACGCGCGGCGGCGGCATCGTCGTCATGGACAAGGCCGAGCTCAATTTTAACGGCGGCACGATACTCAACTGCGTGTCCACCGACGACGGCGGCGCTATCAGCGCCTTCGGCTCGGGCGCGGTGCTCAAGGTAAACGGCGGCTCGTTCTACGGCAACCGCACCTACGACGCGTCCGGCGAGTGCTGCGGCGGCGCGATATACTCAAACGCGGCGACCGTTACCGTGAGCAATGCAGTCTTCGAGGGAAATTACGCCGAGGATGACGGCGGCGCCGTCTACACCTACGGCGGGAGCCTGAAGGTCTCCTCATCCTCGTTCTACTCCAACAGCTGCGATGAGCTCGGCGGGGCGGTATGCCTTGCCGGATCGGCATCGGCGGAAATAAGCGAAAGCCTGTTTTCGCTCAACAGCACGGCAGAGGATGACGGCGGCGCGGTTTACTGCGATTCGGGCTCCGGCACATATCTTAAGGGCTGCCGGATGTATTACAACAGCTCGGCAAGAAACGGCGGAGCGCTGTATATAAACGCCGACAGGGTCTTTGTGGTCGGCGGTGAGTACCGCTATAATACCGCCGCAAAGCACGGCGGCGGCATATATGTTGACAGCATGAACGACATAAACGCCTCCGGAAAGCTCATTGTAAGGGACAACAGCGTAAACGGAAGGGCAAACGACCTCTGTCTCCAGGACGGAACGGCATCCACCGCCTATCTGTACTGCGGCGGCTTTTACGAGGGCTCGTCCATTCTGCTGTGCTCGACCTCAACGGGCTCGCGGCTTGCAATAAAGGGCATAGACAAGTTCCAGTACACAAATTATATCGGCTTTGACGAGGGCTTTTCGCAGGATAAGCTCATATCCTCGGAGCTCAGTCAGGATAATATCCGCGCAGTGGCATCCGTCATAGGCGGCGGAGATATAGCCTATGTCTGCGCCTGCGCGGCGGCGATCGCCGTTTTCGCGGTGTTCGTCATAAGGCGCGGAAAAAAGAAAAAGGAGGCGGAGAAAATATGACCGAAAGCAAAAGACTTCATTTTATCACCGCCTCGATATGCCTGCTGCTGGTGTTTGCGATCATATTTACGGATGTCGGAAACGCAGTGGCGGTAACGGTCGAAAACGACTCGAAATACATTTCCGAGGTCCAGGTCTTCAGCGGCAGCAGTCTCGCCGAGGCCATAAAAAGCTGTGAGGCGGCGGGCTATATCGCCGTTAAGAGCAATATAAACCGCACCGAAAGCGGTGACAGCACGGATAACGGGATATACATCGTCGGCTATAAGACCACGACCGACCCGGACGAAGCGATAACTGATATATCGCTTTTGCAGATGAACAGCGGCTATCAGTACTGCACCTACAGCGATGTCGCCGAAAGAGCGATGGAGAAGCTCGGGAATATCCCCACCGAGATAAACGACGCGATAAACGAGTTCGCCGACAATTACAGCGAGGGAAGCCCCGCTGCCATCGCCGCCGTCAAGATACTCAACAGCTATCATATAGATGAGCTAAACGGCATAAAGCTCGGCGACTATATGGTCAGCGGCAGCTGCAACGCCGATTTCGTCAAGAAGCTGCTTGCGCGCGCAAACACCTCGGTGGTGTCCGCCTTCTGCAATGCGCTCGTACCGGGCGTTGCCGACTACGGCGAGGATAACTGGGCGTCGAGGGTCTCGACATCGACGGTGCAGTCCGAGCTTGCCGCCGGCGATAACGACAACAAGCTCGACAGCCAGTACAAGGTCCTTGCAAAGGAGCTCACAGACAGTCTCCAGTCCTTCGCTCAGAGCTACACCGCGGCGGCAGAGCGCTATGCGGCCTCCGGCGGCAAGGTGGAGACGAGCGTTTCCGACGAGAGCGAGACGGAGCCCGACGAGCAGACCGTTGATGCCGTATCCGGCGGCGGTGAGATCGAGACCGAGGACGGAGATGCGCTGTTTCTTGCAGCCTACGATATGCTCAATCAGTATTCCTACGACGATACGACGCGCCTTGGCGA
>CAVHZB010000096.1:0-4097 GCA_963640555.1 Phascolarctobacterium succinatutens | reverse complement strand
GCCTGGGCGACTACATAGTTGCGCTCGGAAACTCGTCCTATGACGAGTCGGCAAATCTGAGAAAGATATACCCGCTCGTTGACAGTCTTACCGACGGGCAGCTTGCGATGATGCGCCTGTGCGGCGTGGCCTTCTCAGCCATCTACCTGATAAACGGCTCCGAGCTTATCGACGAGGCCGAAAAGCAGGCAAAGGCGATAAGAGAGGAGATATCCTCACAGATCGGCACGGACAGCATGTCCATCTGGGTCGGCACCGATCAGACGGCCTTTGAGCAGCAGGTCGCCGTTACCAAGGACGCATACAGGGCAAACTCCGCAGGTCAGATATACAATACCCTGACCACGCCCGACGGTGTCGATAATTTCCTCTCAAAGGCCCAGACGATGGTCGGCATAGCCAGCAGCGTGATCGGTCTCGCCTTCATCATCACCCAGCTGGTGACCTCTGCTATCGGCTCGATAGTCTTCACGGCGGCCTTCACGGGCTCGGTGAGCATGTGGGCCGTCTGCTGCGCGGGCATAGGAGCAGGCGCCTTGGGCACGATATTCGGTGTGCTCGGCTGCGCGGTGATAGTGCTCAGCTACATTGCATTCGCTGCAATGATCATCATAGTCATCGCGCTGCTCATAAAGTATATATGGGACAGCCTCCATGATGACGACGAGGAGGAGTTTACACCCATTCCGGCGGTCATGTTCGATGTTGCCGACAACAGATACATAAGATACGACGCCGTGGAGCAAAACGGCAGCCCCGCCAATATAAACGGCGGCAACGCCAGACGCTGGAACGCCCTTTATACGACTAAAAGCAGCCACGCGGGAGAGCCTATACAGTCCTCGCAGCTGGACGATCTCATAACGGTGCAGTATGACGACAACGCCGTGCCTCAGGGCTATAAGGCAGTCAAGTGCTTCGGCGAGGTGGGAGCTGCGAACCTCAACGCAAATTCGCGCTCGGATTCCTGCGCGGTCTACATGTTCTGCCGCACAACGAGCAAGATAATAAACGAGGGCGAGGAGCAGGAGCCCGATACCGACGGTACCGAGGTCAAGACCGACGGTCAGTATATCTCGAAGCTCTCCCTTTCCGTCGAAAGCTCCGAGACTGCGGCAAAGGCGGCGCTCACCAAGGCCGGCTACAATGTTCTGGATGTGAACCTGACCCCCGTCACCGCATCGCTGAAGAAATACACCTATCTGGGCTACACCACGACGACGAACGCGTCCGACGCCGTGACGGATATAAGAATAGCCGCGAGAAACAGCTCGGCTTCCTTCCTTTACGGCAGCGCCTCATACACCGCCTGCGGAACGACCCCGACGGGCGATACGCTCTACTATACCTCGTATAAGTCGGCGGGCTCTCCCATACTTGCAGACCTATTGGTAAAGTATTCGCTCGACGATATACCGGAGGGCTATGAGCCCATAAACCTGTTCTGCGGCGGCAACGCATACAACCTGAATATCGGCAGCGAGATCGACAACACCGTTGAAAGGCATCACCGTTCGCAGACAAACGAGCACTGGAACGACAAGGGCGTGTATCTGTATTTCAAGCCCTCCGTTGCATACACAAGCGGCGAGGAGTATATATCCGGCATCGTTCTCGTTGCGGGCAACGGAAGCGGAGAGCTGGGAAACTCGGCAGACGATTATATCAAGGCGTTAAAGCTTCAGAAATTTGACCTGAGCCTGACCCATGCGGCTAAGATAAAGCTCCCCTCGGATGTGCACGGCATGGTGTCGGAGGAGCGCTGGGCGACAAATGTGGAGACCTATATCTGCTATACCACCACGCACAATCCGTACAGAGCCATATACGGCATAAGGTCGTATACCTCCGCTCCGGGCAATTATTCCGTTCCCGTTTTCCTCGGGACGGCCTCAAACGGCGCATACGCGGTGTGCGATGTCATGTTCGAGCTGCCGTATCTGGTCAGCGGCGGCAGCGCGGCAAAGTATTATATGCGCGGTATTTACGAAACTCATTCCTATCAGTTTGCCAGCGGCAGCGGCTATCTGACGGGCATAGAACAGCTCGACATGACAGTGGAGCTTGTGCCCGAGGACTACGAGGATGTCTCGTGGTCGAGCAGCGGTGCGCGCGGCAAGGGCATATATGTTCTCGGTCCGGTTGAGGGCGGAACGCCCCTTACGGTGGACGATATAGTCGTATCGTCCGACAGCGAGACCCCCGAAGGCTTCGTGAGCGTTCAGGACTTCAAGACCCCGAACCGCACGGAGGCGCACAACCTCGGCTATCAGACGAACAACTCGAAGTATATCCAGAACGGAAAGAGCCTCACGCCGGTGTATATCTACCAGCGCACGGCTGCGCCGCAGCAGGGAAAATACATCTCCTCGATCAGCGTTTCGACCTTCACCCCGAGCAAGGCAGCCGGCAGCTCGCTTTCCGAGTACACCGACGAGATGAAGACCCTCCTGAAGGCCTCCGGCAGCGACTACTGCATCCAGAACCTCCTGTCGCAGTGTACCGACGAGATAATTCAGGCAAACATAGCGGTCGACAGCTCGCAGAGCTTCTACGGAAATGCCTCTGCCAAGCCGGAAACGGTGTCGTACATAGGTGTGACGAGAACGAATGTGCAGTCGGATGCCATCACGGGCATAATACGATATGTCACCGACAAAACGAGCGTGCCTCCGACGATACAGCTCGGCAAGGTGACCTATATAAAGGCCGGCGACATGATACCCGACCCCAAGGGCTCGTATTATCTTTACTACACGACCGCAGCCGGAACGAACCCCGGTATGCCGCTGACGGGCATCAGCGTGAGCTCCGATGTTTTTGAGTCAAACTGTGCGACGACCATGTCGCTGACGCTCGATGACTCCGGCGCATACAGCGAGCTTTACGGCGATGTAAATGTGTCGAGCTTTATCCACATGAGCTATGAGGATACGGCGACGATGATGGGCGCGATATATATCGGACACGGCAAAACGGCAAAGGAGGCTCAGGCAAATCTCTTAAGCCTCGGCTGCAATATCTGCGTGGATCTTGATATAAACCACGGCACGGGCGGCGAGTATATCTATATCGGCTACTCGAGATACACCCTGACAAGATCCGAGGTCACTAAGGGCGTTGCGCGAAAGGCAGTCAGGGATATAGTCCTGACCGTCGGTCAGCCGCATCAGAAAACGATCACCGTAAACGGCATCGTATACGAAAGCGCGCGCGATGAATACACCTCGGTCGAGGGCGCCGACGGAACGAAGGCCGTGTCCCTCAACTCGGGCAGCGGCGGTAAGCAGATTTATCTGTATTACACCACGACCGCGACCAAGGACACCGCCTATACGATCGCAAAGCTCGGTCTTGCCTGCGCCGATTACGGCATGATAAACGACGATTACAACACATGGGAGCATGTCCTCGATGTCAACGGGAACCGCGTTAACCTCAACGAAGGCGCGGTGGCAGTGACCGACGGCGGCGACCATATAACGGACAACAGAGTGTATCTCTATGCAAGCCGCACCGATAACGCCGTCAGAGAGGACCGCAAGGTCGACATGAACGCGCTCAGCCGCGAATTCGTGGCGTACGATGTTTATATGAAGGGAGCGTGAGCCGTGAAAAGGATGAAAAAAACGACTGCGCTCCTGTGCGCCGCGTGCCTTGCGCTGTCCCTTGCCGCGGCTCACCCTGCGCTTGCCGACGGCGGCGTGAGCGAGTATGTATACACGGTAAATATCAAGGTCAGCAATCCCTGCGACTCGACGAGCATGGACAGGGACGCGGTGAACATTCTGTACTTTGACTACTATTACCGGGGTCAGAACGGCTATCAGAGCGAAAAAAGCGAGCGCTTTGATATGTCGTGGAACGGCAGCTCCAACAAGAACGCAGACTTCCTCAAGGAGCATTTCATAAGACCGAACGACAACGAATACTACACGAGCTATGAGGTGACGCTCCCCGGCAAGCTCAGCAGGATTGATATACTGCTCAACATGGACGGCGGCGAACGCCTGTCGTTTGAGGTGCAGAGCATTTACTGCAGCGGCAAGCGGATAAACAGCAACACCGACTATGTATCCTCGGCGTACAACGACTCC
>CAVHZB010000095.1:0-7165 GCA_963640555.1 Phascolarctobacterium succinatutens | reverse complement strand
GCCTTCTATCTCGGGTATGTCGTTCGACCAGCCTGCCGCAGCAAAGTCAACTCCGCAGCCGCGCGCCATATCGTAGCCGGGCTTGAGATCGTCGAGCATCAGAAGCTCTTTCCTGTCAAATCCGAAGCGGCGCATTATCTGCTCAAGCGGATAGGGACTGGGCTTGCGCTCATTTGCGGGGCTTTCCCAGCCGAACACGGCATCCGGCTCAGGCAGCCCGTTTTCGCGGTAATCCCGCAGGATGTTCTCCGTGTACGAATGTGACACAACACACAGCACGCCGCCGGCGTTTTTATGCCGCCGCAAAAGCTCGCGCATCCCGTCGTACGCCTGCGGTACATGGCGCTTTACATAGGCGTTCCAATAATTCTGCTCGTGCTCCATCTCCTCGGCAGTCATGCCGATGATATCCCTGAACAGTGCGACTATGCCGGGGGCGAAGTTATCCTTCATGTACTGCTCCAGCGTATAGTGCACCTCGGGATGGTATATGCCGGTGTACTCGACGAAGCACGGATAGTGTACCGTGGCGGTACTGTTGACAACGGTGTCGTCGTGATCTACGACAAGGCAGGGGTATCTCATATATTCCTCCGTTTTATTTCTGCTTTTATTATACAGTTTTTTTGCCCGCAGCGCAATACCGACGCCCCCGTACCTGACGGTACGGGGGCGTAGTCAATTTCACACTTATTTCTTCGGATCGGCGTTTTTCACGCGGCAGTGCTCAAACAGCCAGCCTATGAACATAACGACTGCGAAGAAGAGGAGGAAGCCGACACACTGCTTCCAGCCATAGCCCGTCCAGATGGCATAGCAGAAGAACAGACAGCACAGAACGCCCAGTGCGGGCAGCACAAAGCGCTTTACGGGGCTGAGATCCTTCGCCTTTACCATGAGTCCGATCATCATGGGTATGTACATGAGGTACAGGCAGATGATGCCGATCTCATCCGGCTCCCACGCGAACCACTCGCTCGTGTGGACGGAGCCGAACAGTCCGGGACCGCCCATCCACATCATAACGGTCCATGCATACCAAAAGCCGGCAAGCATCATGCCGATGACGGAGGATTTTATCGCAAAGTTGTTCTGCTCGTCGATATGCCCGAAGAAGCTCGGACGAGGACCCATGCCGCGGGCGGAAACGGAGTACATGCTGCGGCAGGATGCCATGATAAGACCGTTCATGGTGCCGAGGCACGAGATCGTTATAAACACATACACGACGGTGCCGATGACATTGCCGAAGAGCTTGGAGAACGCGATGCGCGGCAGACTCTCACCGAACGGCCATGTTGCGATTATGGTGTTTACATCGCCGACCGTGCTCATCGCCCAGATGTACAGGGCATAGATAAGGATGGTCACCAGTGCGCCGATAACGAGCGCCAGCGGAAGATTGCGCTTTGAGTTTTTAAGCTCGGCGTTGATGCTCGTTGCGAGTATCCAGCCCTCGTAAGCAAACGCAAAGCCTACTACCGCCTTAAAAAAGCCGTCGCCGCCGACCGCGACATAGTCGGGAGAATTAACATAGTCGAGCACCTCGAGAGTAGTGCCGTTGACAAGCCCCGCTATGGTTCCGACTATGCCCATGAGAAGCAGTGGTATGAGCTTTATAACGGTCATGCCGACCTGGAGCTTGCCCGCAAGCTTCGGGCTGAGTGCATTGATGCCGTAGCCTATCATCAGGAAGCCCGCACCGACGCCGATCGCCGTTGCGTTTACCTGACCGTTTGCAAAGTCAATGGCGGAGATGCCGAAAAGCTGCAAAAACATCATTGCCGAGAAGAAAGCCAGCATGGACGCAAGCGCCGGCGTGTATATCGTCGTCATAAACCAGCCGACATAGTAGGCATATTTGGGTCCGAGAGCGAGCTCGGCATAGTCAACAACGCCGTTGACCTTCTCATACTTGCTGCCGAGAGTCGCAAACACCAGCGAGCAGATGATGCATATCAGACCCACGACTCCGACGACCGCGATGCCCTGCAAGAGGTTGCCGCCGGTCAGTGACAGGACCTTGCCGCCTTTTATGAATACGCCGGAGCCTATAACGATTCCGATGACCATGGATATCGCGGTAGGCAGTCCATACCTTTTTTCCATTTTGTTTTCCATTGCTTTCTCTCCTGTGCTGTTGCTTTTTTCATTTAAAGTGGTATGTCGATAATACTCCGCTTTGTTAAAAATGTCAACACAAAAGTGAATAATTTGTAAATAAGCTGTTGTTTTTCATTTTTCTTGCATCAAAAAATACAAGCTGCGGTATGTGGGGCGCTATTAGTGAGAGGGCTGCCATGCGCAGCGAATTTTGTTTGCGCCGCTGCCTGCCTTGTGCAAAGCACACAGGGCGGCGAGGGGCATGGCGGCATAGAATGTAAAAAGGAGGTCCCGATTTGAAAATTTATCTGTCACCTTCCGATCAGGTCAGGAACCTGTATGCCTATGGCGGAACAAATGAGGCGGCACAGTGCCGCAGGATCGCATCGGCGTGCAAAGCGGCGCTTGAGCGAAACGGCTTCGAGGTAAGAACGAATTTTGCCGACGGCGCAAGCGCAATGTACGAGCGCGTAAACGAATCGAACGCATGGGGCGCAGATCTTCACATCTGCATCCACACAAACGCCGGCGGCGGCAGAGGCTGCGTCGTGTTCGTTTCCAAAAGTGCAGACAGGCAGCTCAGCTGCGCACGGCCGGTGTTTGACGAAATAGACGCCGTAACACCCTACCGTTCGGTATATGGCATACGCGAAAAGCAGTTTTACGAAATACGCAACACGACCGGTATATGTCTGTACTGTGAGTGCGAATTTCACGACAGTCCCGAGCTTGCGCGCTGGATAATCGAAAATACGGACGCGCTCGGCGAGGCTATCTGCCGCGGCATATGTCGGGCGGCCGGCAAAGAATATATTGAAAAAGGAAGCGATGATGAAATGGTAAGATGGAATAAAATTGATGATATTCCGGGCGTTTACCGCGAGATGGCGCAGCGCTATATCGACGCTGGCGCACTGCGCGGCAAGGGCAGCGGCGAGATCGACCTGACAGAGGATATGCTCCGCGTTATGGAGATCATGCGCCGGTACTTTGAAGGGGAGGCATAAGAGGATGGATACACCGGATAAAGCCGCCGAGATAAAGGCTGCGGCAGCGGCGGCAATAGCATTCGGCACTGCTCTGTTCGGGTGGGTCGGTTGGATGGTGGTGCTGTGGCTCGCCGCAATGGCGCTGGATTACCTCACCGGAACATTCGCCGCCATCTACAACAAGCGCTGGAGCAGCGCGGCAGCCCGCAGCGGACTGTGGCACAAGCTCGGCAGCATATTTGCGGTGCTTGTTGCCGCGATGTGCGATATCGCCATGAGCGTTCTGGGCGACAACTTCGGCATAGCGCTGCCGTTTACCGGTCAGCACTGCATCATAACGCCGCTGGTAACGGCTTGGTATATCTTCACCGAGCTCGGCAGCATAGTGGAAAACGCCGCTGCCATGGGTGCTCCCGTTCCGGCGTTTTTGCAGAAGCTTATTGCAAAAAGCAAAAAATCCGTCGACGGCAATGCCGCAGATGATAATGGTGATAATACAAAGTAAAATATCAGGTGCAGCAACGCACCTGATATTTTTACATATGGAGTGATAATATGAACGCTTACGGATATGTGCGCGTTTCGAGCACCGATCAGAACGAGGGCAGGCAGATGCTTGCGCTCTGCGAAAAATGCATACCCAGCCAGAACATCTACATTGACAAGCAGTCGGGCAAGGACTTTCTTCGCCCCCACTACCGTGCACTCACCCGAAGGCTGAGGCACGGCGATGTGCTGTATGTTCTCAGCATAGACCGGCTCGGGCGGAATTACGAGGATATACAGGAGCAGTGGCGCTATCTCACCAAGGAAATAGGCATCGACATAGTGGTCCTGGATATGCCGCTGCTCGACACGCGTCAGGGTAAGGATCTGATGGGCACATTCATTGCCGATCTTGTTTTGCAGATCCTGTCCTTTGTCGCGCAGTCCGAGCGCGAGAGCATTAAAAAGCGGCAGTCCGAGGGCATTGCTGCCGCAAAGGCGCGCGGCGTGCGCTTCGGCAGACCGGAGAAGCAGATGCCGGATAATTTTCCGCAGCTCGTGTGCGAGTGGGAGCGCAAGCACATCACCCTGACGCAGCTGCTCAGCCAATGTGAGGATCTGAGCGAGGCGACCTTTTACCGCCGTCTGCTCGAAATGCGCACGGAAAGAGAGCCGTGAGTCCGGCAGGTGCAGACAAATACCGCAAAAAGTTACGGGGCAGCCATTCCGGCCGCCCCGTTAAAGCATGCAATAAGCTCAATATTCTTCCATCATTTCGCGCGAGTCCATGTCGCCGTTTTCGGCGGCGAGGCGGTACCAGTGCATCGCCTTACTGCGGTCCGCTTTAACGCCTGAGCCGAGGGCATAGCAGTCGCCGGTCATGCGCATGCAGTCAACATCGCCGTTTTCGGCGGCTTTTTCAAACCACAAAAACGCCTTTTTCGGGTTTTCCTTAACGCCGAAGCCGTTGTAGTAGCAGCCGCCGGCAAGCCGCATGGCATCGACATTGCCGTTTTCGGCCGAGAGCTTCATCCATCGGAATGCCTCGACGGGATCGGCTGCCGTGCCCTCGCCGTTTGCATAGCACACGGCAAGATCGTGCTGAGCGTCCGGGTGCCCCATCTCGGCCGCGCTTTTGAACCACTCGAATGCCGCCTGCGGATTGCGGAAGGTGCCCTCGCCGCGGTCGTGGTTGAGCGCAGTCTTATACATGGCATCTACTATTCCTGCCTCGGCAGCACGCTTAAAGCGGGCAAACGCCTCGGCGGGATCCTTTTTTGTGCCGAAGCCCTGCTCGGAGCAGAGCGCGCAGATATACATTGCCTCGACATCTCCGCTTTCGGCGGCAAGAAGCGCCCATTTATAGCACTCCTTTTCGTTCTTTGTCGTACCTATACCCTTTTGATAGCACACGGCAAGATTCAGCATAGCCTTGACATGCCCCATATCGGCGGCACGCTTGAGCATCTCAAACGATTTTTTATCGTCAAGTCCCGCAAAGCTCACGCCGCAGCGAAACAGCACCTCACCCAGAGCCTCCGTTTCGATGCCGCCGAGCGCTATCGCCTCGTCGTAGTACGCCGCAGCGGCGCCGTCGTCCTCGGCATCATATGCCCTCGACGCCTTTGTGCGCAGTCTGACGCTCTTTTCGGCATCGGTGAGCTCGGCGCCCATTATCGCCTCTATGTCGGCAAAAGTCTCGTCAAGGCTCATCTTTTTATACTCGCTCATGATGCACCTCACCCGTTGTTTGCCGCTGCCGAGTACTCGATCGCTATTACGGTGTTGTCCTCGCCGACCTGAATTCTCAGCAGCGCAGAGCCGACGGTAAATTTATAGGTATCGCCCGCCTGAACACACTCCATGCCGTCCATGAGTGCGAGAGCATCTTCGATGCTCATGCCGATCTTAACGCCCTGCGGGGTCTCAACGGTATCGTCGGCGACGGTTATGCCGGTAATGCGCTCGGTGCCGTCAACATCGTTGACGAGCAGCTCGAAGCCGTCATAGTAATAAAACTTGTCCTTGCCCTGATAGGCACAGCTGTCGGACTCAAATGTGCTGACGGGATCTCCGAGCGCGGAAAGAACGCTCTCGGCCGGATCCATAATGCCGAATTTCACATCTCCCGAGGCGTAGTACAGCTCGCCGTAATCGGGCGTATATTCGGCATTCCCAACGGTATCGCCCTCGCCGTCTGAGCAGGCGCACAGTGCGAAAACCATGAGCGCCGCAAGAATAAGTGCAGTCAGTTTTTTCATTTTTCCTCTCCCAATGTCCAGCTTTTGAGATAGCCGTATTCTTTAAGCTCGGCAAGCTGCGCATCATACAGCGCATAATATGCCTCGCTTTTTGCCTGCCAGTCGGCGGCAATGTCCTTATCCGCAGAGCGGTCCGGCACACCGAAAACATCGCTGAGTATGCCCGCAAAATATTTTGAGAGCTTCTCGGCACCATATATGTTCAGATGCAGTCCGCCGTCGTAGGTATCGTTCTGCATATCGAGCCCGATCTCATCCGAGGCGTTGAGCAGATTTATATACCTCAGCCCGTATTTCTCGGCATAGGCGCTTATCTGCCCGTCCCACTGCTCGTACCAGTGAGGCCAGAGGCTCGGCGATTTTATGAGCACCAGCGTTGCCCCGTTAGCATCGCACAGCTCACGCATTTTGTCAAGGTATTCCCAGCACCGCTCGCCTATCTCGTAATCCTCAAGCACCGGAGCGGTCGGGAGCTTTGTCATGGGCTTTACATCCGCACGCATGAGATAGCCCGCAACGGTAACCTTATCGTGCGAAAACGCATAGCGAAAATCGTCGCCGGTCAGCTCCGACCAGCGCGAATGGTACCGGAGAAACGGGATAAGGTAGCTTATCATATCCTCATCCTCGGTCATGGAGGCGTTTATCGCGTCTATCTTGTGCTTTGACAGCGGCATACCGTCGAGGGTCATGCGGTTATATGCCTCGCTCTGCGGCTCGGAATACTTCATCGACTGGACATTGTAAACGACGACCTTGGGGCTTTCGCGCTCGAAAACCTCCTCCAAAAGGTAATACGACTGCCAGATCAGCTGCTGAGCCGAGCCTCTTATATAGCTCGTTATGCCCTTCTCCTCCCACATCGTTACGGGAGAAAAATTCTCGTAAACCTCGCAGTCGCCGACGAAAATAACATCGTGGGAATATTTTTCATCGTAATACTCCTGCGTCATCGCACCCTCCAGAACGCCGGAGGTATACTTTGGCTGCGTTATCCTGCCGAGCAGCCAGATAACGGCGCACAGCAGCACAAAAAACGCCGCAATACATATGATATGCAGTTTTTTATTATGTTTTTTGCTCATTTCAAGCCTCAGAACTGGTTATAGATAAACTGCGACGCGTCGTAGCCCACGCCGTAGGCACCGAGCGTGAGCACGGCGACGGCAAGCACGAAAAACACGGCATAGGACAGCACCGGCTTTTCCCACAGCACCTCGCGCACGCTGCCGTGCCTTTCCTGCACGCAGGATACGGCAAACATGATCGCAGCGCCGAGTCCGGCAACGATATAGTCGGCACCGGAAAGTCCGAGCTGCAGAAGCG
>CAVHZB010000094.1:0-7221 GCA_963640555.1 Phascolarctobacterium succinatutens | reverse complement strand
CCGCGGCACTGTCCATCGTCGCCGCGATCGCGGTCGGCCTTATAAACAGGGACAGCCAGCTGAACTTTGCCAAGATCGTCGAGGCTCTTGAGGCCGGCGGCAAGGGCACCATCACCGTCGCCGTCGCCTGCTCGATGGCGGGCGTTATCGCGGGCTGCATCACCGTAACGGGTCTTGCCTCCAAGCTCATCACGGCGATCGTTGCCCTGTCCGGCAACACCCTGATCATCGGTCTGTTCCTTACCATGGTCTGCTGCATCATCCTCGGCATGGGCGTTCCCACTACGGCAAACTACTGCATCATGGCGGCCACCTGCGCGCCGATCCTCGAAAAGCTCGGCGTACCCACGGTCGCAGCTCACTTCTTCGTGTTCTACTTCGGCATCGTCGCCGATATCACTCCGCCCGTTGCGCTCGCAGCCTACGCGGGCAGCGCTATCGCAAAGTCCAACCCCATGAAGACCGGTATAAACGCGACAAAGCTCGCCATTGCCGCCTTCATCGTCCCCTACGTTTTTGCCTACAGCCCCTCGATGCTCTTCATCGACGTCAACAGCTGGATCGAGGTCGTATCCATCTGCATCAGCGCGATGTTCGGCATTTACGGCGTTGCGGCGGGTCTCAACGGCTTCGTAAAGCGCAAGCTCAACTGGTTTGTCCGCATCCTGTTCTTTGTCGGCGGCCTGGGACTTATCATCCCCGGCTGGAAGACCGACCTTGTCGGCCTCGTTCTAATCGGCGGCCTGACCGCTTACGAGTTTATAAAGGCAAAGCAGGAGCAGAATACCGCACCGGCGCAGGAAGCGTAATACGGTTTATAAAAATTATAAAAAATGCTGGGGCAGCGATCCGAAACGGTTCGTCTGCACCCGGCATTTTTATATGTTTTATGGATTTGTTATACATTGCATTTTCCGATATTATCGGTCAGAAACGCTTCTGCGGGGTTCACGGGGTTGTAGCTGACTCTGGCGGTGCTGCCGACAGATGTGCTGCCCATGACCGGTACCCTCTTTTGACCCACCGGCAGGAAGCCGATTTTTATTGCCTCGCTTCTGAGCTTTATGCTGTCTTCAATTTCATACGTCCTGCCTCCGACCTCGTATCGGACCGTTATCACCGTCGGAAAATCAAGCCCTTTCACCCGCAGATCAACTATAGTCCCGCTTGTCATTGCCGTGCAGTTTGCCTTATTTATTTTCATAGCGCTCATTCCTCGACTTTTTGTTCTTCCGCGAAGGTCACCCTGACATCGCTGAATGTTCCCGTTATATCTCCGGCGCGAAATTCCTCGTTGTTTTTAAGTCCCTTGACCGGAATGCCAATATGAACGAGAAGCCCCTCGTTTGTTTGCAGACTGCCCATAAATTCCTTATTGAAGTTTATGGTGGCCGCAGCTATCCTTGCCTCGCTGTTTGTGAAGCCGAGCCTTATAACTCCGTGCAGCTCATTTATCGCCCGGTCCATGCGGTTGACAAAAAGACATGCGGTTATCATCTTTCGCTCATGGTGCAAATAAATGCCCTTTACAAAAACGAAGTTTACCGTTCCGTCGGCGTAACTAAGCTCGGCATCCTTATATACCTCGCTTACGCTTTCAAATTCCTTTTTGGTTTCGGGATCCGACAGCTGCTCCTCATGCGCCTTTGCAAGCACTACCTTAATTGACATGTGGCACTTCCTTTCAGTTTATCCAGTTCTGGATCGTGTGGGAGACCGTGTTTATCTGGGTCTCAAGCCATCCGATAACACCGTCACATTCATACGCCATGTTCTCATACTTGCAGCGTGCAAGATTCAGTCTGTCCATGTTGGTGTCTATATTGCCGATAACAACATCGTAGTCCTTCGCCAGCGCCTTTGTGCTTACCTTGTACGATTCGAGATAGAGCTTCCCTCTGAATGTATCATACGGCTCATTGGCAAACGACTTTAAGCCGTTGCGGTATTCCTTCATGGCCTTTTTATCGTCAGCCATTCTGTCATACACGGCGCCGATCTCGTTTGCGATATTCATATATTTCCGCCGCTCCGCTAATTTTGCCGCGAGCTGCCTTTTATAGCTGTCAAACGCATTTTTGAAATCCTCTAAGGTTTCCATTGCCATGCTTTATTTCCTCCCTTCGATCACCAAGGCCATTTGAAATACGGAGTCGGTACGGTAACGGAAAACTCAAGTCCCAGCAGCAATGCGGCATCGACCTTTACGGTCGTGGCATTAATATTGACATATTCGGTCTCTATCGCCGTCTTGCTCTCTGCCCAAAGCGCGAAGCTGCCTCCGCCTTTGGCCTTTACCCCAGCCTTGAAGCCGAGCAGGGATTCAGTTTCTCCGGTTGCCGTATCGGTATTCTTATATGCGAGTATCGTCGTTCCGGCCTTAACGCTTGCCGATCCAAGCGATGCAGATGCGTCGACACCGACGGCAAATTCGCCGTCATCCTCAAATTCAAACGCGGCCTTACCGTCAGCGGCAAAGACCTTCACCTCACCCTTAACAAAGGCATTGAGATCATCGGAGCCGAGAACGACGGAGCCATCGGCCTTGACAAGTCCAACCTCTGCCTCGACCCTGTAGCCCTTGTATTTATCCGACCAGCCGGCTTTGGCCTCGCCCTCGGCAAAGCCGAATTTAGCGTTTGCGCTCCCGCTCAGGTAATCGGTAAACTGTGCATAACCGTTGGCGGCAAGTGCGGCAGCCTTGCCCTT
This sequence comes from Phascolarctobacterium succinatutens, assembly GCA_963640555.1. Taxonomy (GTDB): domain Bacteria; phylum Bacillota; class Clostridia; order Oscillospirales; family Oscillospiraceae; genus F23-B02. The sequence continues at coordinate 4,512 of CAVHZB010000094.1, read as the reverse complement.
GGCAAATGCCGTTCCGTCCTCAACCCCGGCTTCTCCGGACGCTGTCAGGAATGCATATCCCGCGTAAGCATATACATCAAGGCACAGCCCCGCTGCCCATTGATCTTCCGTCACAGCGACCTCGCCCGCCACATACTCAAACGGGTCCTCCTGAAGCTTCAGGTACAGAGCCACATTGCCGGCCTTGTGGAACCAATCCTGCGTCTGAAGATCTTTGATTTTATCGGTATCGAGCCTGCCATCGTCATTATAGCAGTGAGCCATCATTCTTTCAATAAGAGTGCTGATCTCCACTATGCGGGTCATAAGCTCGTTAGCTGCATTATACGCCTGATCGTCGACCTCGTACAGATCCTCGCGTATCTTTTTCAGCGCCTCCTGAGCTTCGGAGTAACCCTGATTTACCGTGCCCAGCTCAAGCGATTTTGTCGTTATGTATTTTGACGCAAGCTGCATTACCTCGTTGAGCTCGGCTTTCGTGCTGTCGAACACCTGTTCTTTTGATATAAGCCCCTTATTTATATGGTCAAGCACGCTTTCGTCCACTCTGCCGTTGTGACTGAACTCGTACTGATAAAACGCCTCGGCAAAAATCTGGATCATCACAGACATATCGGAAGCAATATCCATCATCCCGCCGATTATATTGATCGCACCGTTAGTAAGGTAGCTCTTAAATGCATCCGCCGCGTCGCCGCGAAAACAGTTTGACACGGACAGCTTGTACGCGGATTTAAACTGCGAATAAAACTTATCCTGCACGGTCGTCCCGTATGCCTTCACGGCGTCATGCATACTAATGACCGCAGCATTATCAAGATATAAATCACCCTTGTTAGCCAACCGAACTCACCTCACTTCCCAAGTATTATATCCATGACCGGTTTAAGTGCAACATCCTCATCAACATGCATCCACCTGAGCTTTATCCGCTTCATGCTCTCGGTGTCCATATCGAGCATTGTGCCAAACAGCTCGATGGCATCGTTAAAGGCCTTTGCACACTCGATGTATCTGTCGATACTCCGAAGCCTGACCCCCTGCTTATCCAACGAATACTTGAGCGCCTTGATGTCTGCCGCCGCAGTCTCGAACGAATCTATCTGACCTTGGAACCCTTTTGGATCTAAATAAATTTCCGCCATTTATTTTATCTCCTTTCTAAGCACAACCTGCGCCTCCGATATCTTGAAGTCCGCCTTCGCGCACATTTCGTCAAACAGCTCGTATGTGCAGCCGTTAAGAAATTCGAGATACTGGTCTATATAAATACCCACTGTCATAAGTCCCGCCGCTTTTATCGCAAACAGCTCCGGACTGCTGTGCATCAGAATGATATACTTTCCAAGCAGACGCTTCTGCGCGGACAGGAATGACTGCTCGCTGCAGGAGATCAGTCTGCGTTTATAGCTGTCGAGACCGGAGACCGGAAAAATTATGCTCGCATCCAGCGCATCGACCCAGACCTCCGCGTCGCGCACCTCCATGTGCTCTGCAAGCAGCTCGGTTATCATAAGCTTTGCGAAATTCGTTATGCACTCGCTCATGAAGTCGAATGCCTCGACCATCAGGTTGACATCCTGACGCGCCACATTCACGACATGGGCATCCTGGCGCAGATACGGATCGTAACCGTATCCGGCAATGCGGACATTGTGCAGCTCCGGAAGCCCGCCGTCTTCAAATGCCAGCTCGGAAATGTCAAGCCCATCCGTCTGACCTATAATATAAACGCACATATTACCCGGCACGAGGAGCGCCCGTGCACATGATACGAATGCAGCGAAATCTATTTTTTCAATGTCATCTATCAGCGCTCTGAGAGTGAAGCGCTTGTTTAAATCGGAAAACTCATAGGCCTTGTACTGCGCGCGGAACGCGCCCTCCTTATACCGCGCGGCAAATGCCTCTCTCGCGGTATGCTTGGCCTTTTTAAATGCTTCCTCGTTGTATTCGGAGTTCAAAATAGTCAATATGACCCGTTTCAGCGCAGGAACAAGCTCCGCTTTCTTCCCGCTGAGCGAAATTGTCGAAACGGCTCTCTGTATGTCAAAATGCAGACCCGGCATATTGCTCTCGAGTCTGTAGTAATTAAACAAAACATTATAAAACGCGCAGTTTGAAACGAAATGCTCTTTCTCTCCCAAGATGAAGTCACGCGTCACAAATCCACCGCGCAGGCTCACGGCAGCGTAAAGCACATCCTGCTCGTAAGGGTGGTTATTCAGCTCGATTTGCATCTTCATTTTGTCCATAGTATTTCTCCTCAATATAATTTAAGCTGACAGCATACATTCAGCTTCTGTCAGCTTAAATGCAAGCCGCCTCGTTGCGCGGGCAGGAGACGGCTTGCGCAGGTGTATTAGCCTCTGAACTGATTAGCAATGCCGATATCAGTCTCTTCAACTATCTTTGCAGTCGAATCAAGGGCTGCCGCGATCTCGCGGATGAGCTCCTCGGCCTTCATAAAGCCGGGCTTGAGCTCCTGATAGCGGGCTGCGTAGGACTCGCTTGCCGAGCCTTCCCATTCGCCCTGAAGCTGCTGGAGCAGGCTGTCCATCTTGCCGATAACGCCGTTTACGGTCTCTGCCTCTGCGCGGTACTGGTTTGCTCTTTCGCGCATCTGATCAGGGGTAATTCTAATCTGATTGCTTGCCATAGTTTTTCCTCCTTGTAGTATTTCTATATAACCGGAGCGCCGGAAATATACTGTAAGTAATTAGGCTCTGAACTGATTGGCGATGCCGGCATCAGTCTCTTCAACTATCTTTGCAGTCGAATCGAGGGCTACCGCGATCTCGCGGATAAGCTCCTCAGCCTTCATGAAGCCGGGCTTGAGCTCCTGATAGCGGGCCGCGTAGGACTCGCTTGCCGAGCCTTCCCATTCGCCCTGAAGCTGCTGGAGCAGGCTGTCCATCTTGCCGATGACGCCATTAACGGTCTCTGCCTCTGCGCGGTACTGGTTTGCTCTTTCGCGCATCTGATCCGGGGTAATTCTGATCTGATTGCTTGCCATAGTTTTTATCCTCCAACTATATTTGTGCTGCTCACGCAGCTGGTTTTTGTGTGTTATACGCCGTAGGTGTCAATATGTTTTTTATTCTTCAAAGAGTGTCTATCACTTCAAAGTTCCTGTACAAAATATCTGGGTTCCTGCATGCGGCATCAAATAGCCACTCCGCTTCCGTTTTGCCATTACGAGCAGCTTCATCGGCTGGAATACCCATAAGTCTATACATGTCAGGATTTTCAGATTTCATTTGCACTAGCATTTCATCAATCATGCCATATGTTTTTTGACTCGGCAACAAAGTATAACTATCGCCATTAATTACACACTTGACATTGAATTTTGTGATGAACCATTTATACCCCGTCTTTTGGCTATCTGTCAGGTAAGTTGGTGAATTTTGCTCGTTATAGTCGGTAATGTCATCAATTATACCACTGGCTTTTTTCGCAGGATCGTAGCCGTAATCCTTAATGGCATCAAGTACTTCACCAGAACCCGGAAGAATTGTATCTGCAATCTTCTTACCAACATATTTGTATACATTCTCCCCAAATTTGGTCCAGTCGATTGTGTCTTCAATATATTGATCTTGTTTATCCGAAATCGTATTTGATGCATTTTGTCCGTTTTGAACCTTCATATCCTCTCCGAAGATACTCGCATCGCGTGGAATTTGCTTTTCTATATCCTGATATACGCTGTCAAAAAAAGGAGAGTCCGGGTCCCATCGATCCGCATATGACGAGTTGGGATTCCAAGGTCTATCGTTTATTCCGCGCAGCCTAACCTTTTCCTTTTTGGGGACAACAACTGAAATCTCTCCTGATTTACCAATGCTAATCGGCGGTCCATCTTCCTTGCCAACAAACAGCATCTTCCCATTGTCATTCAAGTACTGGATTACCATATGGTTTTTGATATAACCATTAATTTCCTCGTCACTGATTTCACCATTCAGGTAGTCCGCATAATATGATGAATAATACATTTCCTCACACGCAATGAATTTCTTCCACTGCTCTTCGTTGCGATCATAATAGTGAAATGGTTGGTAATCTGGAGCCTCACCGAAATATGTAATGTGCTCATCGGTCGTTTCATTGTAAAACGCATTATAAATCCGCCCTTTGAGTTCCTCGTCGGCTGTATTCATAGCTACATAAGCAAGAATCTCAATATCCGCATCCGTGAGATCATCCGCTGATTTTTTTAGAATATTTTCAACCTTCGTTTCAATGAGCCTCATATATTCATCAGCGCAGCTATTCAGTAATCCTCCAAATGACGCGGGGCTCGAAAAGGAATCAATATTTATTACCTCTGCCGCTTTTTTGGCAGCATTTACATATGCCTCGCACATAGACTCAAATTTTCCAAAGTCAGCCGAATACTGCTTCTCAACCGCCGCAACTTCTTTCCATGTTCTAACAATCGTTTGCTCCGTTTCCGAGCGGCGGTCTGTCAGTGACTTGATATACTTTTCTGCATCTCCGTTGATC
>CAVHZB010000093.1:6459-8681 GCA_963640555.1 Phascolarctobacterium succinatutens | reverse complement strand
CCTGCGACGCGGAGTGCATACTCATGATGGTCGCGGCCGAGGAGGGCATTTCCATTCTGCCCGACTACTTCACCGACAAGCTCTATGATGCGGACAACCTCGTGTTCGTACCGCTCGTCGGCGAGGATGAGCGCGAGGAGATCATCGCCGCGTGGCAGAGCTCCAACTCAAACCCCGTGCTGACGCAGTTCCTGTCGGTGCTCAAAAGCAGCGTCCCTCTGAGGTGAAGGCGATACGGAAAGCCTCGGCCTGCATACACAGGCCGAGGCTTTCAGCGTGTCGGAGAAATCATTCGGCGGCATCAGCTTTGCCCGGTTACGGACTGATATTCGTTGAGATCGTCATTCCAGTGCGCATAGCCCTTATCATTGCGGTGGTCATCCAGCTTATACTGCCCGTGCAGATATTTTCCGAGATAGGCGGAGACTTTAGCCGCTCCGTAACAGTTCAGGTGATCTCCTTTGTCCCGCGTATCCTGCGTCCAGTCGATGGGGACCTCCCCGGGCATCAAATTCATATCAATGTATGTCAGCCCGCTGCTTTCGGCATATTGCTTAATGCTGTTGTGCCTCACGTAGCTCCAGTTGACCGTGCTCGGCGTGCTGAACAGGATCAGCTGCGCGTTGTTTTCCTCGCAGATCTGCTGTATCTTCTTCAGGCATTGCAGGTTCAGGCCCGGAATGTCCCGGGTCTTATCCGTATACTGCATATAGTGAGAGGCGTCCGCCGCCTTGATCGTTGTATTATAGCGATATCCTTTATAGAGGTTTGTCCATGTGTACGCTGTATCGGGAAACAGATCGCTCCACTTCATCGTCTTCCACCGGTTATGAAATTTGAAAATCGGGAAAAGCCGCTCCGCTCTTGACTCCGCATAATCCGAAAAGCTGTACTCGCGGAATATTTCATTTGTTTCCAGCAGAACGAGCTTGGGGCTTTGGCACTTGAATACCCGTTCAACAAAGTTAAGCGTCAGGGGCAGCGTCTGCGACGATGTTCCGCATACATAGGAGGTAAAGCCGTATTCCTTCCACATCTGCATAGGCGATACGGAGCTGTATGCTTCGCTGTCCCCGACGATGAGGACATCCACGCTGCTTTTCCTTTCACCTAGTATTCCGTTTGCCTCGACATTATCCATGCCGCCCTCCGCGCTGTTGTTTCCGGGGGCAAAAGCACGGGACAGGAGCAGAAGCAGGGACAGGAGTATCAGGAGAAAAGCGGCGCATTTGAGCAGCCTTGACAGAATAGTTTTCACGCCATTTCCTCTCATATTTTAAAAGTTTGCATAGATCGGATCGACCGGCACATACCCGCTGCCGTAAGCGCCGAAAATAACGATAAACAGGATCAGGGCGAAATAAGCAGACCAGCGCAGCGCAGCGTTCCGCTTTGACAGTCCGCAGCGGATCTCGACCTTCTTTTCTTTCAGCAGACTGATTATGAACACGATAAGGACCGTGACAGCGGCGATCAGGAAATCGTGCTTGTCCATGCCGATCTGAAAAATGGCCTGGGAGCGCAAGGAAGCGAAGGTGAAATCACTGAGCATTTTTCTGAACATCGCGAGCCCCGCGCGCAGTCCGTCAGCGCGGAAAAACAGCTCGCCGATATTGACAAGAATAACGGTGCGCACGATCTGCATCAGCCGATACGGACGGCAGCTGCGATCGATGCGGAGCCTTTTTGATGCCCGCTGTATGGCCGGCTCAAATATGTTCCCTGTTAAGATCAGAGCAAAATGATACATTCCGAAGAAAATATAGCTCCACGCAGCGCCGTGCCAGAGTCCGTTGCAGAACCACACACACAACAGCGCTATCGTTCCGGAGAGCAAGGGTCCGAAATGATTGCCGAGCCGTTTTCGCGCGGACAGGGTCAGCCTTTTCAGCGGCTTTGACATGGACATGGGATAGAAAATATAGTCCCGGAACCATGTGCCCAGGGTGATATGCCAGCGCGTCCAGAACTCGGAGATCGTTCTTGAAAAGAACGGCTGGCGAAAGTTCTCCGGCATTCCGACACCGAATATCTCGCCGCTGCCGTTTACAATATCCATCGTGCCGGAAAACTCCATATACAGCTGGCAGGTATAGCAGATCATAGCGACGGCGATGACCCCGCCGTCGTATTTCCCGTAATCGCCGAACACTGTTTTTATCAGAAGATTCAGGCGGTCAGCCACCACGACTTTTTTCATCAGGCCAAACAATATGCGCTGC
>CAVHZB010000093.1:0-6449 GCA_963640555.1 Phascolarctobacterium succinatutens | reverse complement strand
ATGTGATGCTGTCGCCCCTGCGGAGCTGTTCAGCCGTGTCGGAATACCGGCAGATCGGGCCCTCCATGAGCTGCGGGAAGAAGCTCATATATAAGGCGAGCCGCCCCAGATCCTTATCTGCCTTGAGCTTTCCTCTGTATACATCAAAGATATAGGATAAGGCCTGCATGGTATAAAAGGAAATTCCCAGAGGCAAAACGAATTTGGGTATCCTGAGCTGATGGCCGAGTCCGCATTTTGCCATAAGCAGATTCAGATTCGCAGCGAAAAAGGCTGTGTATTTTAGAACTATAAGTATCCCGATATGAATAATAACAGCAAAAACGACCACATATGTCTGCTTTTTCTGATACCTTGCCTTCACCGCTTTTTTTGCGTCCTTCTCCATGTCCGAGCATCGGAGCCTGCATTCTTCCTGAAGCCGTGACAGCCAGATGCCGAAATGATAAACGGAAAGCGTCGAGAAAAGGAGAAATACCAGCAGCTTGCCGCTGAAGCACCAGAAAAATATATAGTCAGCCGTCAGCAGGACTATCCACCGGTATTTCTTTGGCGTCACGCTGTAAAGAAGCACAGCTCCGGGGAGAAAGAGCAGCAGATACTCAACGGAGCAGTATGAGGTCATCAGCCTTCCTCCCGGAGGCGGAGGATCATCGTCCACATGGCTTTCGCCGAATTAAAGTTGTCGGGAACGATCTCCACGGTGGGGATCGTGATGTCAAACTCATCCTCGAGCTCGGCTACCAATGAAATAACAGACAGAGAATCGAGGTAGTGACCGTCTATCAGATCTTCGCAGTTTTCATAGTCGATATCAGGGTTGATATCCCTTAAAATTTCAAGCAGTTTTTCCATTTTTCATTTTCCTTTCACAGCATGGGCTTATTCATCCGGCTCGTTTCTATGGGAGCACGGAGCAATTTAAAGCGGCCGTTTTTGTCCCGCAGGACGATACCCGGAAGCGCATGGCTCAGGAAAAGAGACATTCCCTCCGTTGGGCAATAGGCTCCGGCGTTTTCAAAGGCCAGAACATCCCCAAGCTTCACATCCTCCGCCGGGAGCTGTTTTATGAGAATATCATTTATCGTGCAGAGAGAACCGCAGATATTCCACTTTTTGATCGGGCCGCTTCGCTGCTCGGGAAGGAGCCGGTGACGCGGCGTTTTCATGGCCATTACCTGATCGTAATACACGAGCTGATGTATACCGCCGTCGACGATTGCATAGTTTTCATTTTTATTGCTTTTTATATCCACAACAGAGGTAAAATATGTGCCGCAGGAAGCGGCGATGCTCCTCCCCGATTCTATGGTGATCAGTGGTTTGTTCTTCATGCCGCTCAGCAGCGCGGAAAAAGCCGACAGATAGCTCTCTTCGTCAAAATCTTCATCCTGAAAATATGCCACGGGAAAGCCGGCGCCGAACTCCAGTTCCTCAGGTGAAAAGCCGCAGTCCTCTTTTAATTGCGTCAAATAGGAATCCAGATATTCAAGCTCGTGTCCGGTCTTTTTGAGAGAGTGCTTTTGCGTTCCGGAGAAAAACTGTATTCCCTTTATATGCAGGAGCGGCGCCTTGTCCGAGACGATCGCGCGGATATTCTCTTTATCGATCCCGAATTGGTTCCCGCTTGTCAGACGAAGCAGTATATCAAGGCTGCGGCCGTATTTTTCGGAAAGCTCCTTCATAAGGCCGTATTGCTGCATGGATTCCACTGTAAATATGCCCGTGTCCGGATGCTTTGCGATAAGGGCTTCCAGATACTCTCTCGGCTTGTATACGCCGGATATCACAAGCTTCTTATCCGGGATATTGCAGGCGTGGCAAATGGAGGTCTCGCCCGGAGAGCAGGACTCGAATCTGTCGATAAGCGGCTCCAGTTCTCCTATAATGAATGAGTTTGCCTTCACCGAATAGCAGCAGCGGATATTTGCGGGCAGCCGGCTGTGAAGAAAGTCTATCCTCTTTTTTAATGTTTCGCTGTCAAACAGATAAAACGGTGTCTTGTACTGCTTGAGCAGCTCCGTATAATCAGTCATGATGCTTCACCGCCATATTCAATATTTCTCTGCGGTCCGTTTTCCCGTTCTTTGTGAGCGGCATGGAGCTCAGGCAGATAATTTTGTGCGGGACCATATATACCGGCAGCTCGGCTGAGAGCATCCCATGCAGCTGCGGCGGGAGAACTGTACCTGCATATGCTGCATACAGGCGCTTCTTCTGCTCATCAAAAACGCAGCAGGCCTGTATCACACCGTCGTGCCGCATCATGGCCTTTTCGATCTCCTCCAGTTCGATCCTGTGCCCCATGTTCTTGATCTGAAAATCCTTCCTTCCGGAAAAGCAGAGGTCTCCTGCCGGGTCATAGTACCCAAGATCACCCGTACGGTATATGCGTTCGTAATATTTGCTGTTTAACGGATTCTGCGTGAAGCTTTTCGCCGTCTGCGCGTCGTCCCCGTAATATCCCAGAGCCAGGCCCGCGCCGCCGACGCAGATCTCCCCCTTTTGCCCCGCGCAGCAGATCTCTGCGTCGTTTTCGTCCAGCAGGAAGACCTTTTCGTTCGGGAAAGGCTTTCCTATGGGCAGAGCATCCGGCAGCTCACGGCTTCGGTCTACACGGTAATAGGTACAGTTGCAGGTGATCTCGGTGGGGCCGTACAGATTGACAAACTGTGCATCCGGCAGCTTCTGCATCCACATTCTCAAGTGCTTCTGCGGCATGACCTCGCCGCTGAACAGAACGCGCTTTACCGTATCCGGCGTTTTGTAGTCAAGCCCGTGAAATGTGCTGATCAGACAAAGCGCCGAGACCGCCCATATCATGGTCGTAACACGGTGCTCGCAGATAAAATCGATCAGCTCGGCAGGTTTTATAAACAAAGTCTTTGGAATGATCACAAGCGTGGCGCCGGTCTTGATCGCTGAGTAGATATCCTTTACCGAGACATCAAAATCAAATGGAGCCTGATTCCCTATGATATCTGTACTGTCTATTTCAAACAGCTCCGTAAAATAATCGATAAAGTCAATGACGGAGCGGTGACTTACCAGCACGCCCTTCGGCGTCCCCGTGGAGCCGGAGGTGAAGTTGGCATAGAGCGGATCGGTATCCATCTCAGAGCGTGCGGTGTTTTCCAGCAGCTCCTCGTCGGCACACGAGGAGATAAGCTCACGGAAGCAGCAAACGCTGTTCGAGAGCTGCCGGGCAGCAGCGAGATGCTCATCATCTGTAATGATGAGCTCCGGCGACAGGACATCAACTATCTGCTTCAGTCTTGACTGCGGAAATGCCGGATTGAGCAGCACATAAAATCCGCCGGAATATACGATCCCGAAAAATGTCTGCAATGCGGGGATCCCCTTTTCCATCAGGACGGGGACGGGACGGTTTCCCGTAACGCCCCGGTGGAGCAGAGCTGTCCCGATCTTTTTCGCAGTTTCACTCAGCTCTGCATATGAGACCGACTTTGTTTCATCAATAGCCGCTGTCTTATTCGGCATTTTCAGAGTTGTGTTCTCCAAATATTCCAATATGCTCTTCATGCAAAACCTCACTGTCCAATATCAGTATGGCGTTTTTTTAATGCGGCAATATACCACATAGGTTTTATATGATAGCAGAAAACCGTTCTATGTTTCGGATGATTGTCTAAAGATTTCTAAAGAAATCTAAAGATGAAAGAGCAGACCGCCGGACAAAAGCCGGTGGTCTGCTCTTATTTGTAAACCCAAGTCTCTTTTTACCGCAAAGAGTACATCCATCAGCGAAGCTTACTTTCATGCACTGTATTATTTATGCCGCCTGCATCTAACAGGTGTTTTCTAAGCTTCAAAGCGGTAGCCCTTTCCCCTGACAGTTTTTATAAGGCGCGGCCTCTGCGGGATATCTTCGATTTTCATACGCAGATTGCTGATATGCACCATCACGGTCCCGTTGGAGATCGGAAAATATGGTTCTCCCCAAACCCTTTCATAGATATACTCAGCGGTGAGCGTCCGCCCGGGATATTGCATAAGAAGACGCAGAAGCTGATATTCCAGTTCTGTCAGGAACAGCTCCTGTCCGTTTTTCCATACCTCATTGCGTCCTGTCATAACACGAAGCCCGTCAGCTGATAATTCTCCGTCATTATCCGTCGTGCCGGGCTGCATTTTTCCCTTGTAGGTGCAGTAGCGCCGCAGCAGTGCCTTGATCCGTGCCACGATGCCCAAACAGGGATACGTTTTGACAAAGCAGTCATCCCCGCCGGCATACAGCCACTGCATAGCGCTTTCCTCCGATTCCGTATCCGCGATAAACAGGATCGGCGCGGTAAAGCATCTGCGCAGTTCCCGGCAGACGGCAAGGCCGGAGGCGTCCGGCAGCGTCATTGCCAGTATCACAAGATCGACCTGATCGTCCATCTGCTTTATGGTATCCTTTGCCGTTTTTGTTTCCCGTATGGCGGTAGCATCAGACTCCAGCAGAAGACGGAGTCCCCGGCGAAGCTCTGTGTCCTGTGATGCGATAAGCACAGTCTGTATACACATTTTCTCACTCCCTTAAGGGTCTGTTTTTTTGCCGATGCTCACAGCAGCAATAGTAGATAAGGCAGACGGCCAGGGTGAACACGGCGGCAAAGGCCGTGGATAAGCCTATATCAAAAAGCTGCGGAGACGGCTTACGGCTCGCAAAGTACGCATATGGTATCTTCACAAGGAATATTGCGCACAGACCCTGCGCCATGACAAAGGTAGTTTTGCCGAGACCGTTGAAGTATCCGGTCAGGCAGTAGGCGATCGACAGCACAAAGCACTCTATAGAGGTCGCGCGCAGAAATTCCGCCGAGTCCCGTATGACCTCCGCCTGACTTTCCGCGGCATTGCTCACAAATATCATGGAAAGCGCATCGCCGTGGAAATAGGCCGCATACGCCATAAGGCCGCCGAGTATCGCCGCCGTGCCCATACCCATCCACATTGCCTTTCCTGCGCGCTCGAGCTTGCCCGCGCCGGCGTTCTGCGCCGTAAAAGCGGATATGGACTGCATATACGCCATTGGTATCAGCAGAATGAAAATGACGAGCTTTTCTGCAATGCCTACGCCTGCCGACGCCGTAACGCCCAGTGCATTTACAAGGCCGATAATGATAAGATAGGATATCTCGTTGCACATATCCTGAATGGCGATCGGCGAGCCGAGCCTGATAACGCCTGCCGCCGTCTTTCTGTGAAATGCAAAATGCGCCCTCGTGAATGGAAAAGGCAGTCCCCTTTTTCTTATCAGCAGAAGCGACAGCACAACGCTGACCGCCTGCGCCGCCACGGTCGCAATGGCGGCTCCCGCCGCCCCCAGCTTGAAGCCGTCGATCAGAGTAATGTCTCCGACAATGTTCGTCACGCAGGCGATGGATACGAAGATAAGCGGCGACCTTGAGTCGCCCATTCCCCGGAAAACGGCGCTGAGCAGGTTGTATGCAGCGATGCAGAGACTTCCTCCGCCGCAGATCTGTATGTAGCTGACGGTCTGCGCAAAAGCCTCCCGCGGCGCGTTCATGCAGGATGCTATCGGCCTTGCGGCAAGCACCATCACAAGGCTCAGCATAATACCGAGAGCGCCGAAGACCTGAACGCTCGTGCCGACGACCCGCGCCGCGCCCTCGTCGTCCCTATGGCCGAGGCGCTGCCCCAGCAGCACGGTCGTTCCCATGGAAAGGCCCGTCACGGCGCCCGTGACGATCTGCATTGTCTGACTTCCGGTCGATACGGCGGAAATGTCGGCGGTCGTTCCGAATTTACCGACCGCCCACAGGTCGACGGCTCCGTACAGCGCCTGCAGCACCAGTGCCAGCAGCACCGGAACGGCAAATTTCAAAAGCGAGGGCAGGATGGCTCCCTCGAGGAAGCTATTTCTTGCTTGTTTCATCGGCTGAGTTTATCTCTTCAAAATTGATCTGCGAAATTATATCCAGCATCTCGCAGAACTTCCCTATCTCCTCAGGCGTATAGCGCTCGGTGATCCTTTTTATCGCCTCGCTGTCCTGGCGGCGGAACACCTTATACTGCGGGATCGCCTCCTCGTTGACGGTCAGATAATTCTTGCGCTTGTCATTCGGGTCGGGCGTTTTCGTGATGAGCCCCTGCCGCAGCAGTTCGTTGAGCTTCAAGGTGACGCCGGGCTTTGAAACATTCAGCAGCTCTGCAAGTCTGGACGCCGTGCAGCTGCCGTTCATCGTATAGATCAGCTCGATGTACAAAAGACTGTTGTAGGTGATGTTTTCATCCACGAACTGCCGGTTCATCAGCCGCAGGTCACACAGGGCCGAACTGTAATAAAAGGTATCCAGTGATTTTCGCAGTTCCATAGTCGTGTCCTCAGTTAATTAAGCGAATGTCATTATTATAGCTTAACTATATTAAAAGTCAAGACCTGCTCTCAAATAGGCTTGAATTTTGAGAGCGAGTTGAAT
>CAVHZB010000092.1:0-10081 GCA_963640555.1 Phascolarctobacterium succinatutens | reverse complement strand
TCAGATCTGCGGGGATCTTGGCGATTGCCGCGTCAACGGCGGTGTAGTCGGCGGCCGCTGCAATCTCATAGGTCACGGTGATGGTTTCCGACAGAGCACTATCGGACCACATGTAATAGTCGTTCAGGGTCACGGTGGCGGTGTGTGTGCCTGCTTCCGTGGCGGTCCCGCCAACGACTGTGTAGCCCTCGCCCTCGGGCACACCCACCTGCTCCTTGCCGTTGTAGGTCAGACCTTCCACGGCGGTGGGGGCAGTGGCGGTCTTTTTGATGTACCAGTCAACCGTGTATGCGCCTCTGGTGCCATCATCCCACCAGACATTTTCGTTCGGCGTGATCGTCACGGTATACTTACCGGGCGCCTTGCCCCAGTTCTGTCCGCTTACTGTCCAATCCGTTTTGTAGCCGGAACTATAACTTGTGACCAGGCACTGTTCCAGTCCGTTCCAAGTCTTTGTTGCGGTTTCGGCGGGTTTCTGCATCTGCTTATCCGTACCGATATTGAAGCCGGCCGGATACACATTCAAGGTCAGCGTTACAGTCGAACTGATTTTATAAGCATCTGGATCGAGCAGATCCGTTTTGGATGTAAATTTAATTTTGAAACTATACGTACCCTCAGGAATGTTTCCGCTTTCATCTTTCTCCAATGCTTCAATTTCAGCGGCCAAATCCAGCTTAGCCTTTCCTTCGGCTGTTAAAACAGCATCAGCATCAAGGGGATTGCCATCAGAATCCTTTAGTATGATTTTGCCGTCAAATGTTCCACCATAGCAAATAGACGCACTCTCAAAGGTCGGAACAACTTGGGTTTTTAATTTGGCAGATACTTTCCAATCAATTGTCTTGGCATCCTGCGTACCATCTGCCCAGATATATTCTCCCTGCGGCGTAATGGTTGCTGTATAGGTGCCTGTTTCTGTTGCTTTATTGCCTTCAATCGCTGCCTGACCATTCCCAATTGAAATGGGGGCTGTCACTTCTTCTCCAGTATAATATAGATTGCTAATGTACAGCGCATTTGTGGTCTCTGTCAGAGTGACCTCTGCCAGCTTTTTCGTCGTTGCCAGTACAAATGCAGATTCCTTTGTTCCGCCGGTAGCAACATCGTTGCTCATCCATCTCTGAATTGCAGGCAAGTAGTTGTCGCGTGTATTTTTATCCGTACTGGGCGAGACTACGGAAATGACATCGCTGTCTCCAACTCTTATGGAGCTCAGCTTTCTCTGATCCAGATTCTCCTTGTTCCATGCAACCAGATAATAATTCATACCATCCTTGTGGGGCAGGGTCAGCGTAAGGGTGGTGTTATCCTTATCGGCATCACTGGTGCCAACAGACTGCTGGGTAAACTGATATGCCGTGCCGACATTCTCGATTTCCGTCTGCTTTGCATTGACATTCGTGAGAATATTCCAAGTCAAAGACTTATAACTCCACATTGTCACAGAATGAAAGTCCCAATGTGCGTCGCCATATTCCGCAGTCAGGTCATATTTGTGATTCGCGTAATAGTCATTTTCAACTGCGGCAAAAACGCCCAGATGTTCGGCTGTTACCATGTATTCGGAAGCATACAGATCTTGTTTAGTGGTAACTCGGTTCAAGTCTACCCATTCTCCGTCCACATAGGCCGCAATATCCTGATACTGACCTTCTTCATAGAAGGTACGCGCGCCATAGTTCATGGCGATGCTGACGCCATCCTCCGGCAGCGTGATCTCATCACCATTGGCATCCACCAGCTTCAGCTCAAAGAACTTCATCACAGGTGTGGGGTCGATATACAGATTCTTCAGAGCCTGCGCTCCATCAAATGTGCTTTCATCCACCGCTGATGCTTTCAGCTCCGCATTATCCAGCAGGTCACTGTAATCGGCAGGGACGGAAACCACTACATCCAGATAGGTCAGAGCATCATCATAGCCCTTATATACATTATAGAATGCTTTAGTATTCGCCGCACCGGGTTCTACATAGCCCTCCGTTGCACTGTCGTAGTCGATCTTCAATTCAAGGGGCATGGACAGCATGGACATATGGTCATTCAGGCAGGGCATTTCCTCGCAGTCGGGGAAGGAGTAGACATCCTTCTTTTCCAGCAGCTGAAATTCCAGTCCGTTGATTCTGGAAGTGCAGGAGCCGAATTTGCCCTCCTCTATAAACCGCTGACTGATTTTTAAGCCCTCCGCGTCCTCAATTCGCTGAAGCGTGAACACAGGGTTCAGATTTTTGATGGTCAGAGTCATATTTCCGTCTGCATCGACCACCAGCTTTGCGTTCTTTTCAACGGGAGATACAGGCGGAACTTTGGTGTTTGTCAGATAAGCCGTAACACCTGTCAGTATCACATTTTCACTGCCGGGAACATACAGGTTCGCCGTAACGGTATATGTGCCTTCTTTCAGCGTGTTTTCCTCCGCGGGCTCCTCCTCAGCCAGCGCTGTCATCGGCACAAGTCCGAGCAGCATCGTAAGTGCCATGAGGACGGACAGAAGCCGTGTCCCCAATTTCGTTTTTATCATTTTTGATCCTCCTTATAAGGTTTGATTTATATAAAGCCCCGATGCCGGGGACGTTATATCCCGTGGTTAGTGGCCGCTAACTCGAAGGCAGGGCAAACGCCCTTATCTGTCCGGCAGCAGCCCGCCCGAGGACTTGAATTTTATCCTTACGCGCCGCCCGTCGGTCTCGATGAGGCCGTCGTCCCGCATGCGCGCAAGCTCGCGGCACAGCGCCGAGGTGTTGGCGTTGAGGTACTGCGCAAGGTCCTTCTGCCGGAAGGGTATCTCCTTGCAGCCGTCGGCCTCGGTGGGCAGAACGTTCAGGTACATGAGTATGCGCCCGCGCAGCCGCGGCTCGGCAAGTATCTGGTTCTTGAGGCTGAGTATGGCCAGCTTGTTGGACATCTCGCGCACAAGGTTCGTTTTCATAAGCGTGAAGTCGCGGTCGCCGGTGTCCGCCATAAGGCCGTCAACGTGCAGATACAGTATGCGCGCGCTCTTCACCGCGCGGATCTCCACCCAGCTTCTGTGACCGCCGAACGCCACCGCCTCGCCGAAGCTCTCTCCGGCGTGGAACTGCTGGATTATCTGCGGCTCCTTGCCGCTCATGTCCGCAGCCTGGATAACGCCCTGCAATATGACGCCTATGCAGCTGTAGCTGTCGTCCTGGTTCCAGATGATCTCGTTCGGCTCGTAGCTCTGCTCGTAGCCGCGCAGCTTCGTCACGATCTCCGGATAGCGCCCCACCGGTATCTGCCGGAAGATGTTCATGCTGCGCATGACCTCGTCGCGGCTGAAGGATATGTTTTCGTCCTCGCCCTCCTCGGTCTGCTCCGGCACCGCGCCCAGCAGCTCCTCGAGCCGTATGACCTTCGCGCCCAGCATCGCCGCATCCTCCGCGCCGTGAGTGGCGACAAGCAGTATGCGGTTCTGCCGCATGCGCAGAATGTAGTCGATGACCTCAAGCTTTGTGCTCCTGTCAAGGCCGGTGAACGGCTCGTCGAGGATGATGAGCTTTGAAGGGTAGCTCATGGCCCGCGCGAGCGCAACGCGCCGCTTCATGCCGCCGGAAAGCTGCGCCACCGGCTGGTGGAGACAGTCGGCCGGGAGTATGCTCTTGAGGTTCTCCTCGATCTCGCGCTTGAGCTTCTTGTCGCGGATGCCGTTGCGCATGACCGCAATGTTGTCAACCGCGTCCATCCACTCCAGCAGACGGTTTTCCTGGAACATGACCGCAATGTCGTTGCGCCCGAGTCCCTCCACGTCGCCGCGGTCGGGGTTCTCCAGGTCCATAAGTATGCGCAGCAGCGTCGTCTTGCCCATGCCGGACGGACCCATCAGGCAGTAAATGCCGCCGTCCTCCAGAACGTAATCCACGCCCGTCAGCACCTGCTTTGCGCCGAAGGCCTTCTGTATATTTCTAATTGATATAGGCATGTTTTATATCCCCAGTTTCTTTTTCATCATATCCATCTGCGTTTCGCTGCACTTCACCGGGTTGCATTTTTCCAGCAGCCACATAAACAGCTTTTCGAACAGCAGGCTCAGCACAATGACCACTATCGTCCACGCAAACAGATTCGCAGTTTGCAGATAAGTTTTCGCAGCGTACATCTCGCGGCCGATCGAGGGCTTCGGCGTTCCGATCACCTCCGCCATGATGCCGCTCTTCCAGCTCATGCCCAGCGCGATTTGGCAGGCACTGATTATAAACGGCATAAGCGTCGGGCGGTAAAAGTAGCAGAAGAGATACCAGCGGGACACGCCGAATTCCCGCGCTGCCTCAAGCAGGTCCTTGTCCACGGCGTTGAGCCCGGCAAGGGTGCTTGTGTAGATAAGCGGCAGAACGATCAGAAACGACAGGTATATCGTCAGCGCCTGATTGCCCACCCAGATAAGCAGCATGATAACAAAGGATATCATCGGAACGATCTTCAAAGTCACCATCACCGGCGTGATGATATCCCGCAGCAGCTTAAACCGGAAGCACAGCAGCGCAAGCAGGAAGCCCGCAATAAACGACAGCAGAAAGCCCGCCGTTATGCGCGCAAACGATGCCCCGCAGGTTATCCAGAAGTCCGGCTGCTGCACCTGCTCGGCCAGTGCCGCAATGATATGCGTAGGTCCCGACAGTACGATACGGTTATCTATTATCCTGTCGGCGGCTTCCCACAGCAGCAGCCAGCCCAGCACAATGACCGTCATCTTCAGTGTTTGCTTTTTGTTTTCTTTCATAATCGCTCTCTTTTTAAGTTAGCACATGCTAACTGCTTTCCAAAATAAAAGCAATACCGTAAGCATCTGCTTAGAACGGCAGATAAGCACACGGTGTTGCTGAAATCTATCCTTTTCCCAGTGCAGTCACATTGTAGCACAGATATTATCGTTTGTCATTTGCCGCGGCAAACTTTTTTGATTATTTCACATTTCGGGCCTGTCCTGCGGCATGAAGCCTAAAAGCGCCGTCTCGGAAGCACTCCCAAGACGGCGCTTTTTAAGTTGTGGATCAGGGCGAACACTTCACGGCAAAACCGCCGCTGAAGAAATAGGGGTTCGTCCAATACCTGTTTGGTGGAGAATAGCAGACTCGAACTGCTGACCTCTCGCGTGTGAGGCGAGCGCTCTAACCAGCTGAGCTAATTCTCCGTAGCTTTTGTATTATAGCATGAGGCAGCGAATAATTCAAGGAAAATTTACGCCGCAGTGCAAATTACAACAGATGTGAGACCAAGGGTATGAAAAAAGCGATTGAGCTCGTTAAAATCAGGCTACCGCACCATGCTTTAACGAAGGGGCTCAATCGCCTTATCGGTCCGCTGTAATGCTTACTCCTTCTCGGGTATCTCGCCCGAGCGATAGGCGTTCAGCAGACTTTCGAGTGCGTCTATCCTGCGGCGCAGCTTAACGCCGTCATCGCAGTCGGCTATATAGCGGCGGCGCGGGAAGCTCTCGACCTGTATCGCCTCGGACTCGATATCGGCATTTTCGTCTATAGCGGCGGCAACGCCTTCGAACGGCATATGCGATTTTATCTTCAGACCGTGGGAGTTAAATACCAGCGTATATCCTGCAATGCCGGTGGTTTTTTGATATGCCTCGCAGAAGCCGCCGTCGATTATAAACAGCTTGCCTCCGGCTTTCACGGGGCTTTCGCCTTTTTTCGCCTTGACAGGAGTGTGTCCGTTTATGATATGCCCGCTCTCGGGATCGAGCCCGAACTCGGACAGGATCATGCCGGCCACCTTTTCATCCTCCCAGAAGCTGAAATACGGGTTTTTAGGCTCCGCCCATGTGCTCTCATCGTCAACGACGCCGCGCTCGAAGGTATGAAACACTCTGCCGGAAAACGGGCTGTCGTTTCCGCACCAGAGATACCACATCATATCCAGCGCCGACTCGTCGTGCTTTGCCCACGCATTTTTGACCACCATGTCCGAATAATCCATAAGGCTCTTACCGGAATACCACACACCGCCGTGACGCACGCGGGCAAATTCGCCGTCCTCGGTCATTGGTATGCAGCCGTGGTACAGGAGATTTCCGTTGCAGCAGAGATATGTACTGCCGACACGGTAGATGAAGTCCATATGGCGGCGGAGCGCCTGACTGTCCCTGAACAGGGCGACATACTCGTCAACGAGCTTTATCTCGTCCTCATTGAGCGAATACGGATCGTCTCTGTCTATCGTGGGCCATTTGTCGGTGTTGAGCGGATATACCCCATCGTCAAGTATGACGGTGTTGTTTTCAAAATCACATCGGCTGAGCATAAGGCGCGAGGTCATGCCGTAGCCCGGATGACGCCGGATGACCCTGCCCTCAAGCTTGAAGCCGAGCGTATTGAGCGCATTTTTCACACTGTCGCGGGATGCGTCCCCATAATACTTGTGCGCAAAAGCGTAGAGCGGCTGGAGCGGTATGCCGTATCTGCGTTCGAGCAGGTTTGCGTTGCCGTAATCGAGCGATATCCTGAGCACCGTGAATATGCAGGCGGGACTGCCTGCGGCGGCGCCGAGCCAAAGGATATCGTGATTGCCCCACTGAATGTCTATATTCGGATGCTCCATGAGCGCATCGAGCAGCCGCGCCGGTTCGGGACCGCGGTCGAATATATCTCCGACGATGTGCAGTCTGTCAACGGCAAGCCGCTTTATTATATCCGAAAGCGCGGTTATCACCTCGTCGGCGGCTCCGGTGGAGATTATGGAGTCGAGTATCGCATCATGGTATCTGACCTGATTTGAATACTCGTCGCGCTGCATATGCAGAAGCTCGTCGAGCACGAAGCTCCACTTCTGCGGCATCTGCTTGCGGACATAGCCGCGGGTATACTTGCTTGAAAGCGTTTCCGCAAGCGTTCTGAGCATTTTCAGAATGCTTTTGAGCTTTGCGGGAGTGTACTCCCCCGCCTCGCGCATGGCGCCGAGCTTTTCATGCGGATAGTAAATGAGCGTGCACAGGCTGCGGCAGCGCTCCTCTCCTATCTCTGGCTCGAAAAGCCTTGTCACCTTTTCAAGGATGACTCCCGAGCAGTTGTTGAGGATATGCCGCACTGCGGCATACTCACCGTGCAGATCGCTTATAAAATGCTCCGTGCCCATCGGCAGGGCGAGGATCGCGCTGAGATTTATTATCTCCGAGCACGCCGAGGCTTCATTGGGATACTTCTCCGCAAGAAGCTCAAGATATTCACGCGAAAATTCACTCATCCGAACACCTCATCACTTTTTCTCTCGTATCAATTTGATATTATCATCATTTTTAACATTTTACAACTTGAAACGGTGTAAATTCTTTGTATAATTAAAGCAGATTATATGTAAAGGATGATTTGCTTTGAATAACGCGCTCAAATCCAAGCTCGCCGACGGCAAAAAGCCCATCGGCATTTTCTTCGACACCGCCAGCGAATACCTCATGGAATGCACCGGACGCACCGGTATCGACTTCGTTATCATTGACAACGAGCACTCCCCAATTGAGGCCGAAACGAGCGCAAGACTCATCCGCGCGGCAGAAAATGCCGGAGTTACTCCGCTGTGCCGCGTGCGCGAGATAAGCCGTCCGGCAATACTCAAGCTGCTGGATGTCGGCGCGCAGGGGCTCATTATCCCCAATGTGCACACCGTTGAGCAGGTAAAGGACATTTTGTCCTATGCAAGATATTACCCCATCGGTCAGCGCGGCTTCTGTCCCTCACGCAAGGACGGCTGGGGCTTTGACGGGCTCGGCAGCGTTCCCGACACTATGGCGCATTTTAACGCCGAAACGCTCATACTCCCCCAGTGCGAAACGGTCGGCGCACTGGAAGCCATTGAGGAGATAGCTGCGCTCGAAGGCGTTGACGGCATTTTCGTAGGTCCGTTTGACCTCTCCATTTCCATGGGAATACCCGGAGATTTTGCAGCTCCCGCATTTCAGGCGGCGATAGACCGCATAATAAAAGCCTGCCGCGAGGCAGGCAAACGGTGCATACTCTTCACCGGCACCGTTGAGGGCATCGCCGCGGGCTTTGAGCGCGGCTTCGACGGCATGGCATACAGCCTTGACGCAGCAATATTCATCGAAGCGCTCAGGGAACGCGTTGAAAAGGCGCGTCAGTTAAGCATGTAAATGCCGTAGTTCAGATATCCCGCAAATGTTACCCAAAGCAGATACGGCAGCATGAGTGCGCCCGCTTTCGTATCCGACGCCCAGAACCGCACCAGTGCCGCGAGTATCAGTATCCACATTATGCACAGCCATACAAAGGCGGCAAGATACCTTTCAGCGTTAAAAAACAGTATCGGCCATCCGAAATTGAATATCAGCGAAAGCGCATAGTACGAAAGTGCCGTGCGCTTTCTGCTTTTCGGAGCATCGGATGTGTACATATAATATGACGCAAGCCCCATAAGGATATACAGGAGCGTCCACGCCGCGGGAAACAGCCATGCCGGAGGCGACAGCGGCGGCTTCCGCAGCGCGCCGAACAGCACCATGCTGTCCTTGGTTATGAGGGCGGACAGTCCTCCGACCGCCAGCGGCAGTGCGACCGCTATGCCGAGTTTTTTCCAATCAAGCTTCATAAGATCACCCGAAGGTAATATATGAATATTTGTCCGCCGTTATGCGGAAACCGCGAAAGCAAATGCTTCCGCGGTCATTTTTCGTTTATGCAGTAATCTATGAGCATTTCTATCATGCGCCGGTCGGCGTCCGAGAGCTTTCCGAGCTTTTCGGCCATGCAGGAGTTATCTCCGCTCGTGCCCCTGCCGGTGAGGATGTAATCAGTGCTCACCTGCAATATCCTGCTGAGGTTTACGAGATTATCTATGCGGATGGCTTTATTGCCGCGCTCGAGATTTGACACCATTTGAATGGAAACATCCATCATCTCGGCAAGCTGTTCCTGAGTATAACCAAGCTGCCGTCTTCTGCTTTGGATGCGTCTGCCTATTTCACGAAGTATGGCTTCTGTCATTAAATCACCCCTTGAGCTCAGCCTTCAGGGTAATTATATTAACTTGCAGTTTTAATAATAAACATCTATAGGTTGACTTTATGCATCTATAGATGTTATAATCTTGTCATCCTGTAAAAAACACTACCAAGGAGAGAGAAAAAAATGAATCTCAAGAAATTCACAGCACTTTTGCTGGCACTTATAATGTGCCTGAGCCTGTGCGCCTGCGGCGGCGACGGAGAGAGCAAGGATGAAGAAAACGGCTCCACGGCAAGCAGCGGCGCCGTGAGCGTTGACGGCGTTTATGTCGACGACTCGTACAGCGACGCCGACGGCAGCTCGCTGCGTCTGGTGTACCTTCTCTACACCGTAAATGCAGGAAGCGCAAATCTCCGCAATGCCTCCACCAGCGTCAGCATCATCATAAACGGCGCCAACACCTACACCGGAGATGTGCAGAACACCGCAAGCGTTGCGCAGTACATGAGAAACTATGAATGCTCAAAGTATGTCAAAGACATTTATGTGGGTGAAACCATGAAGTTTGTAGCAATGTATGAAATTCCGGAGGGCGATCTTGCAGACGGAAACACCGTGACTTTCAGCGCTTCCGATATAACCGATTGGGAGAGCATCACTCTTTCGACCGGCGACTTCATACATTGCGAAAGCGGAGAGGCTCTGGCAAAGGCGGCAGACCCCGAGGGCTACGCCTCGGCAATGGCGGCGCGTGAGCCTGCCGATGAGCAGACCGCCGCGACCGTAAGGAGCAGTATAAACGGTTACTACTGGAGCTTCTATGTCAACAATATACACTATGAGCTCGAATTTGCCGAGGGCGATGTGTTCCAGCTCAGGACCCGTCTCGGCGGCGCCGGAACTACCGCCGACGGCACATATACGGTGGCGAAGGAGTACATCATATGCACCTATACCAACACCGGCTATAAGGTCGAGGTGCCCTACGAGTTCAAAGACGGCGAAATAAGTCTCGATACCACCGCAGCATTCAGCGTTTACGAGAACAACTGATAAATACTGATAAAAAGCAGCCCTCCGTGTGAATCGGAGGGCTGTCCAGACTGTCAAAAAACCTATGCTACTGAGTAAAGATAACCGCGCAGCGGGGGAGT
>CAVHZB010000091.1:0-10143 GCA_963640555.1 Phascolarctobacterium succinatutens | reverse complement strand
ACCGCCCTTTCACGGCGGTAACATGGGTTCGATTCCCGTACGGGTCACCAAAAATCCTTCATGTGCAAGCATGAGGGATTTTTTAATTATTACTATTTTCCGTTCCGTGCATTATACATCTTGTTAAATCCGTGATTTTCTGCTAAAATAAAAAAAGTCTGTGACAGGGAGGCGTGGCTATGTCTGCACGACGGAAAAATGGCAGAAGCTCAAAAAAGGTTTACATAATATGTGCGGCGCTTACGGTGCTCGTTTTAGGCGTTGTATTCGGAGTGCACCGTTATAAGATAAGTCAGGTAGCGCCTGTGTATGTTTTGGAGGCGGATAACCTCAGCGCGCAGACTCCTGCGGAGGCACAGGCCGCCTGCCGCGCCGATTATTTGCGGTTTGCCGAGATAATGAAGCAGTATGAGGGCTGCACATGGGTGTGGACGGGGAAGAGCACGCTGTACCTTGTAAAGCCCGAGGCGCTGGAGATAGATGCCTCGGCCGGGGAAACGGGCTTTACCGCCGTTAAGTTTACCGACGCCAAGGGCAGAACACAAAGCGGATATATGCTTGATCCTGCAACGGAGCCGGTCGAGCTTGGCAGGATAAACATTGAAGATGCGCAGGAATATAATTATGAAAATGTCAGCATGACGGTTCGCGTCGGTCTGCGCAGCGGTGATATAAGCTATGAAAACGCGGTCTACCTCTGGGAAAAGGATACCTCCCTTGTTCTCGCGGTACGGCCGGACACATATAAAACAGTCGAGGGCAATATCGTGAACTTTACCGATGACGGTAATGTCACGCACACCTGCTATATTCTCGATACATCGTTGGATTGAGGTTGAATAACTGATGGCAAATGCGGCAATGGAGACGGGCGCCGATGCAAAGCGCCTGTTTGAAATAGTAAAGGTAATAAGAAAATACAGAGTGACGCAGGGAATAAGCCCCGATGAGCTGTGCGAAATGCTAAAGGAGCTGGGACCTACCTTTGTGAAGCTTGGACAGCTTCTTTCCATGCACCCCGAGATAATTCCCATGGAGCACTGCAAAAAGCTTGAGGATCTGAGGACCGACGCGTCGAGGCTCGTCACCGCGCAGATCAGAGAGATGATCACCGAGGAATACGGGCAGCCGTGGAACAAGGTGTTCAAGCAGATAATGCCGTATCCGCTTGGCGCGGCATCCATAGCACAGGTGCATGAGGCACTGCTGCTTGACGGGACCCGTGTTGCGATAAAGATCCAGCGTCCGGAGATATACTCCGTCATGGAGCGCGATGTGCGCCTTTTAAAGGCTGCTCTCAATGTCGTAAAGATAAAAAAGATAAACAATGTCATGGACCTCGGCGATACGATAGACGAGGTGTGGGCAGTCGCTCAGGAGGAAATGGACTTTGAGCGCGAGGCGGACAATATTCGCCGCGTGCGTGAGAATATAGAGGGCATCAGGTATGTATACTGCCCCAAGGTGTACGACGAGCTTTCAACAAAGCACATCCTTGTTATGGAGTATATCGGCGGCTTTGAGCTGACCGACAAGGCACAGCTCGAAGCGCAGGGATATGATGTGCATGAGGTCTGCACGAAGTTTATAAATAACTACATAAAGCAGTTTGCCGAGGACAGATTTTTCCATGCAGACCCGCATCCGGGCAATGTTCATGTCTGGGATGGGCGCATAGTCTGGCTCGACCTCGGTATGATGGGAACGCTCACGGTGACTGACGCAGAGCTGATAAAGGTGTGCATGAAGGCAATATTCAGCAACGATCATATCGGCTTTGCCGATGCGGTTCTGAAGATATGTCCGCATGGTCCGGAGCTGGATAAAGAGGCGTATTACGAGCGTATGCGCGTTTATCTTGATAAGTACCGTGTCATTTCAATGGCGCAGATGAGCAGCACCGTTGATATTTTTGCCGATCTCTACCGTATAGCGCGCGATTTCGGCATCAAGGTACCCAAATCGCTCACAATGTTCTGGCGCAGCCTCTCCATCATGGAGGGCACTGTGTCGGACCTGTCACCGGAGACCGATCTTGCCGCCATTATAGGAAAGCACCTTGCGGCACAGGCGCTCGTAAAGGGAGTTGCCGGCAGCATAACGAAGAAAATTTCGCATAAAAAGCTCATTTCAGGCGGACCGCTCAGCTATAACGGTCATGAGCAGGAGCCGGATGAGGAGATAGACGAGCTCGAAGAAGAGCAAGCCGGAGATACGGAAGAATAGAGAGAAAAGTCTTACGGAAAGACTGAGTGTGGAAAAGAATCCGTGATTTTTTTGCACACCTGAAAAAACGACCATGCAGGAGCATTTCTGCATGGTCGTTTTTCTTTTGGCTCATATATGAAGCTCTATGTTGCCGCCGGTTATGCCCGTAAAGGCACCGTCCAGCGCCTGGGGCGAGTCGGGGTGGCACAGGAGCCATTTGTTTTGCATCCAAAGCAGCCCATCCTCACCGGGGAGTGAGCTGTCGGGTGCTTTACAGAGCGGTGCGTTCGTGCCCTGAGTGAGTACGACGAGACAGTTGAAGCCGTTCTCGCTCACGCGGCAGGGGGCAAAGTGCAGCACACGCGGATATATCTCGACCGGAACCTCCGGCGGAAGATACACGCCTACCACCCTTTCGCTGTCGAGCCCTCGATCTGAGATATCCTCCGGCAGCGCGAGCAGCAGCACAAGACCCGTGGTCGTGAAATTGACCTCACTGCACTTGTGATATTCCTCGGCGTTCAGGGTGAAGCCGTGTCCGTTGCAATAGCCTGCCTGGATCGGCATTTCGCCGTAAACGGAATGCCGTATCTTTTTCGTGATATCAAGCGCCATGAGCCCTCCGTCGGACGCTTCATAGCAGTTGCCGCTTTCGGGTATCGGGGTATTGCACATGGCACGGCTCAATGGCTCTGTATCACCGAGGTCAAGAACGCGGCCGTAGCGAGAAAAACGCTCGTCAAAAACATCAAATACCGTGAGCTTTGGATTTTTTTCGGTAAGAAGCTCAAGCATTATACATATCCTCCTGCTTCAAAGAAATTTTCCACCGCTATAAGCCCGGCGGCAGAGCGCTCAAGCGTCTGATTATACGGGCTTTTTTCGATGGGTATATCGTGTCCTGCATCTACGCCCTCGCGCATTTCGGCCAACAGCTTTGAAAGATAATAGGGGTTTTCAAATATCCTGCCGTACAGCACGAGCTTTCCGGGGTCGAGCGTATATATAACTCCCTTGAGCACCGTGCAAAGCGCCTGTATCGCATGATCGACAAGGTCGGCTATCTCCTTATCGCCGCTCTGAGCGGCGGCAAATACATCCTCGACCGTTATCTCCGATGCGTCGCGCTCGCGGCACATATTCCACAGCAGCGGCGTTTTCTCCGGCGACAAAAGCTCAAGCGCGCTCCCCAGTATGGCGGTTGGAGATGCCACGGTCTCGAGGCAGCCGCTTTTGCCGCAGGAGCACGGTTTTCCACCGCGCTTTATGATCGGTATGTGTCCGATTTCGGAGCACTGCTGACTGCTGCCGCACCATATTCGCCCGTTCACCGACAGCGAAGCTCCGATGCCGTATTCGCAGCGCAGGAAGAACTGCGAACTCAGATCGGTATCACGAGCCGTGAACATATGCGCGGCGAACAGAGCCCGGACATTGTTTGACATGACGCATGGCAGACCGGTGAGCTCCTCGAAGCGCTCGCACAGCGCATAATCCTTCCTGTCAAGCGCACCGAAGCTGTTGCGCACGCTCCGTCCGTCGGACGAGGTTATGCCGCGTATCGCAATGCCGAGCCCGATCATGCGGCTGCGCTCGATCGCATTTTCGTCCGCAAGCTCAGAAAGCCGCCCGGCAAGCCGCTGCACCGTCTCATCAGAATGACTTTTTTCCTCAAGCGTCAGCTCCTCGGAAAAAATGACCGTGCCATCGAGTCTGACTGCCGAAACTATCGCCTGACGCAGGTTTATAAGAACGCCGAGTGCGCAGCGGGCATCGGGGTCTATACCAACCGTTACCTCGCGCCGTCCGGCCCCGCCGCCCGGCACCTGACCGCCCTCACGGACGAGACCATCGGCTATCATTTCGCCGACTATCTTTGTGATCGCGGCAGGAGTGAGCTTCGTGCTTTCGGCAAGGCGCTTGCGCGACATGCTGCCGTTTTCGTGCAGAAGCCGAAGTATCGCGCTTCTGTTCGTGCGCTTTATGCCCATCATGTTGTCGCCCTCGTAGACCATAACCGTCCTCCGTTCAGCTGCCTGCCGGCAGACTTTTTCTGTTTATTCTGCCGCGCAGCAGTATGAGTGCAGCGCCGCACAATACAGTAAATATACCGAGAAGCTTCGTTCCGGTCAAGCGCTCATTCAGGAAAAACACACCGATAAAGCAGCTCACGACCGGCATGAGCAGCAGATACAGCTTTACTACCCACACCTCATATCGCCTGAGATTGCGGTAATAGAAAAAGTATATGCCCGTCTGTGCAAGACCGCCGAGCGCCGTTAGTGCCCATGTTGAAGGGCTCAGGTGCAGCGATGAGACCGAAATCGACCCACCTGCCGAGGCCATAACAAAAAACAGGAGAAGCACGACAAAATTATTGTAGTAGGATATTGTGTCAGCATCCTCGTGGTAATTTTCCTGAGCGTTTTTTATTATAAAGGCGTTTGCCGTGACGCACATCGCACTGAGGATAAAAAATAGATCCGAAGGATTAAAGCGTATGCCGCCAAAATCAACGCCCAGCACCAGCAGCACACCGCCTATCATTACAAGCGTTCCCAGCCAGTCAGAGGCGTACAGCCTTTTGCGGAAAACTATGACAGTTGCAAGGTTGACCATCAGAACATCGGTCTTCAGAAGCGCGGTGCCGGTGCTCAGCGAGCCGCCCATATATCCGAGATTTGCAAACAGGTCGAGCAGAAAGCCGAACACACCGATGGCTATTAGCGTTATGAGCTGCTTTTTGCCCTGATGCAGCAGTGCCGAGAAGGCGTGATCCTCATACAGCTGCACGGTAAGCATGATGAGCGCGGCAAGGCGCAGCAGCATACCGGAAAGCGCAGCCGAGCCCGTTGCGTCGACCAGTATCTTCGATACCGTGTAGTACACCGACCACGACAGCACCATCCCGCTTATCATAAAAATACTTTTTGCTTTTGCGTTCATCCAAGCGCCTCGAACATTTTGCGCAGTGCGGTCTCGTCCATCGGCACAGGATTGTTTTTCATGAGCGGATGCGCCGCACAGTCGCGGCAGAGCTTTGAGATATCTGCATTTTCAAGCTCACTGAGCCTTGTTCTCAGTCCGGCGAGCCTCTTTAAGTCCGCTATGCGCCCTGCAAGCTCCTCTGTTCCGCCGAGACCTGCACTGCGGCAGAGCGCCTCGAGGCGTTCGCAGGCGTTAATACGCACAAAGCTGTCGAGCGTGAAGGCACAGGCCTCGCCGTGCGGCAGGTGATAATCCTCGGACAGCGGATAGCTGCACGCATGGCAGGCTGCGGTCTTTGGCTGGGCAAATGCCAGTCCGCCGAGCAGAGCGGCATATGACATTGCGCTGCGTGCATTTATATCACTGCCGCAGCGGTAGGCATTTTCGAGATTTTCGAGCACAAGACGAACGGCCTCTGCCGTCATGAGCTCGCAGATCGGCTGGTGATTCACGCTCCAAAAGCCCTCAAGTGCGTGAGCCAGTGCGTCGAGACCGGTATTCATTGTCGTGCGCGGCGGTACGCTCAGACAAAGCTCCGGATCGACTATCGCCGCCGCCGGCATGAATGCCGGATCGTTTATTGTCTTTTTTTCTGCGTTATGGCTTATGACGGAGACCTGCGTTACCTCGCTGCCCGTTCCGGCCGTGGTCGGAACGGCGATGACCGGCAGACTTTTTTCCGAAAACGAGCGCTCACCGCGGTAGTATTCTATCGCCTCGCCGGCATTCGGTGCTGCGGCAGAGGCAAACTTCGCCGTGTCTATCGCGCTGCCGCCGCCTATGCCGATGATCGCATCGGCGTTATACCGCCTTGCAAGCCTGACTGTTTCGATAACGCCGGACAGCCGGGGATTCTGCTCAACCTCGCCGTAAACGGCGCACAGCTGCTCCATTTCGCCGCACATTTTCTGTGCACGGGGCGCAAAATGCCTGCCGCAGACAACGATGCAGCGTTTAAGCCCGAGCTGTGTAAGCCGCTCATGCAGCTTTCCGAATTCCCCCACGCCGAAGAATATCTTCACCGGCTGGGAATAAACAAAGCTATCTATCATATACGCTGTCCTCAATGGCCGATACCTGCACGGCAAACTTTTTCATGTTTTCGCTGCGCCAGTCCTCAAGATCCTGACACCACTCGGTAGCGAGGAAGGTCTTGACCATTTCTACAGCCATTTCGGGACCGACTATCCAGCCGCCCATGCACAGCACATTTGCATTGTTTATTGCGCGTGCCATTTTTGCGGAATACACACCCTCGCAGGCAACGGCGTAAACGCCCCTGAACTTGTTGGCTACAACGCACATGCCGGCACCGGTGCCGCAGATGAGTATGGCCTTGTCGTATTCGCCCTGACTGACCAGCGGTGCCGCCTTGCCGGCCACCGCGTAGTAGGGCACGACATTTTCAAGCTCCTGTGTTCCGATATCGTCGAATTCTACCCCCGTCTCGCTGAGATATGCCTTTACCGCTTCCTTGACGGCAAAGCCCGATTTATCGCTGCCTATTGCAATTTTCATATCAATTCTCCTTTTTATCACTTGAGCGCGGCGGCCTTTCTTGCCGCTGCGGCTATGCTGTCGACCGTCAGCCCCAGTGCCTCGCGCAGATAAGGAAGCTTTCCGACCTCGCCGAAGCGATCCTGCACGCCGACGGCGCACACGGGCAGCTTTTCCTGCGCAAGGGCTTCAAGCACCGCGGAGTGCAGACCGCCGATGACATTGTGGTTTTCGACCGTGAGCACTGCACCGGTCTTTTTGGCGGCAGCTATGACGCCGCTGCGGTCGATGGGTTTTATTGTGTGAACATTTACGACCTCGCAGGAGATACCCTCCGCCTCGAGAAGTCCGGCCGCTGTAAGTACATCGGCGGTGAGCATGCCGGATACGAATATCGTGAGGTCTGAGCCGGAGCGCAGAGTGTCGGTTCCGAACAGATCGAAGCGGTATCCCTCGCCGAACACCTGCGGCAGCTCCTTGCGGAACAGGCGGATATACACTGCGCCCTCATAGTCGTTTATGACCGGCATTGCGGCACGAAGCTGAGTCTCGTCCACGGGCTCGAATATGACGATGCCGGGTATCGAGCGCAGAACTCCGATATCCTCCATGCTCATGTGTGTTCCGCCGTTGAGCTCGGCGGATATGCCGGGATCCGTTCCGACTATCTTGACATTGCTTTTGGAGTAGGCTATTGAAATGGCGATCTGGTCGCAGATCCGCCGCGTTGCAAACGGAGTGAAGCTCTCGATATAGGGCTTGAAGCCGTAGCTTGCAAGTCCGGCGGCGATGGATGCCATGTTCTGCTCGGCAACGCCGCAGTCGAACATCTGCTCGGGAAAGCGCTCGTACAGAGCTCGTGTGCCGCTTGCCTTGGCAAGGTCCGCATCCAGAACGCAAACATGCTTATCGTTTTCCATAAGCTGCGCAAGACACTGCGCGTAAGCTGCTCTCATTTCCATGCTTTCAGCCCTCCCTTATTTCCGCAACGGCGGCCTTTGCCTGCTCCGCGCTGACATTTGTGTTGTGATTGCCGACGCCAAGCTCCTCTATCCATTTGACACCGCAGCCCTTGAGCGTGTTGAGGATGACCATTGTCGGCATGCCGCCTGCGCGATTGAGCTTTGCCTGCTTAACGGCAGCGGACACCTGCTCTATATCGTTTCCGTCGGCTACCTCAATAACATTCCAGCCGAAGGCTCTCCACTTGTCGGCAAGCGGTGCGATGGCGTTCACCTGCGCGACGGGTCCGTCTATCTGAAGCTTGTTGTAATCGGTAAAGCCTATGAGATTTCCAAGCCCCTTGGCGGAGGCAAACATGGCTGCCTCCCAGATCTGTCCCTCCTGCGACTCGCCGTCGCCGATGATGGTGTAGATCGTCGCACCGTCATGGGAAAGCTTTGAGCCGAGCGCCGCACCGACTGCGCAGGAAAAGCCCTGACCGAGGCTGCCGGTGGTCATGTCTATTCCAACGGTGAGGTTCATGTCACAGTGGCTGGGCAGATGCGTGCCGCCCTGATTGAGAGTAAGAAGCTCCTTTTTGTCGAAATAGCCTCGGTTTGCCAGTGCCGCATAAACGGCGGGACCTGCGTGCCCCTTTGAACACACGAGCCGGTCTCGACCGGGCATTTTGGGATCCTTGGGATCAATGTTCATCTCCTGAAAGTAAAGCACTGCCAGAAGCTCGACTATCGAAAGGCAGCCTCCTATATGTCCGACTCCCAGGTGGCCGATGCAAGTCACGATATCGCAGCGGATATCCTTGCATATTTCTTTAAGATCACGGTTCAAGATAATGCTCCTCCTGATTTGATTAAAAGGCTTAAGCAATTGAATCTTACGCCTGCGTTTTCCGTTTGTCAACACGGAAAAATGCCGATATTTTCACGGCAAATAATTATTTTCATTGACATATCCAAGGCTCGGCTCTATGATTGTTAAAAGAGTTTATTAATTGAGGTGCGAAATGAAAGCCTTTACCCCCGTTTATATTCCGGCCGGTGTGCCGACCTTCCATCTGGAGAGCGCAAAGGAGCAGCTCGAAGCCTCAAAGGTGCTGCTTCGCGGCATCGACGGGCGCTTTGCCGTGCCCGACGACATGCTGCTCAGTATAGATGCGCTCAACGCCTTTCTCGACACGGTGCAGCCCGATCTTGTGGTCTTTCAGAACCTGACATTTGCAAATTCGGCATATATATCTGCGGTCATGCACCGTGTGAAATGTCCCATACTGCTGTGGACGCTGCGTGAGCCGGTCATCGACGGCGGCAGACTGCGTCTTAATTCGCTGACGGGCGCATACTCCGCTGCAAACGCCATGCGGGCATTCGGAGACCGTCGCTTTGAATATGTTTTCGGCGCCCCGAACGAGGAACGCGTGCGCGGCGAGATAACAGCCTGCGTGAAGGCGGCCGAGCTCATCGTGAATATGCGCAGTCTTAAAATGTCCGCGGTGGGGCACACTCCGCAGGGCTTCGGCTTCGGCAGGGCTCTTGATGCTGAGCTTCTGAGCGTGTTCGGCGTTCAGCTCGACGCCGTTGAGGCGCGCGAGCTCATAAGCCGCGCCGAGAGCTATACCGCAGATAACTGCGCTCAGTACCTGACGCGCTCGGAAAAGCTTATGCGCGGGCTCGAAAATACTCCGGAGAAAAACAGACTTGACTATGCACGCCTCCTGCGCGCATACGACGAATATGTCCGTGAAAACGGTATCGGCGCACTTGCCTCCCGCTGCTGGCCGGACTTCTTCACCGCTTACGGAACTCCCGTGTGCGCCGTGCTGTCGGTGCTCAATGACCTCGGTATAGCGGCGGCGTGTGAGGCGGATATCTACGGTGCGCTGTCGATGTGGATGGGCATGCAGCTTTCCGGTGAGCCCGTGTTCTTCGGCGATCCCGTATCTCTGAACGAGGATGAGAACACGCTGACCTTCTGGCACTGCGGCGCTGCCGCCTGCGCGCTCGCACGGCGCGACACGGGTGCAGCCGTCGGCGTTCACCCGAACCGCAGGATAGGTCCGGCAATGGACTTCGGCTGCGAGGCCTTCCCCGAGGCCACGGTGTTTCGCGTAGGACGCGAGCCGGACGGCTCATTCCGCTTTTTCGTCCTTGAGGGTGAGGCGCTCGATAAGCCCAAGCAGTTTACGGGAACATCCATAGTCGTAAAGACCGGTGCTCCTGTGCGCGAGATCGTGGAAAAAAGCGTCAGGGCAGGCTTCGAGCCGCATTATGCCGTCATAAAGGGGCATCATGCGTCAACGCTCACCGCAGCCGCAAATATGCTCGGCATACCGGTATATAGATACTGAAATACCTGTAAAAGATAAGCCCGTACCGATGGAACTCGGTACGGGCTTGGTGCTTGTGTGCTCTGCTTTACATGCTGTAGTCGGCTCTGCGGATCAGCTCGAGCTGAAGATCCTTGTTGAGCGTGGTGAAGTAGGCGTTATAG
>CAVHZB010000090.1:0-10336 GCA_963640555.1 Phascolarctobacterium succinatutens | reverse complement strand
TTGTGCAGCAAATAAGATATTGCACCGGAAAACCCAGAAGTTTCAACGACTTCTGGGTTTTTTCGTATCCCGAAAGCCGCTTTTTGTCTGTTGTCAAAAAGTAAAAATTCATCTGAGGAGGTTCGCCCTACATTTTAGAGCAAGCCTCTCTGACTGACTAAGGCATAAATCGGGCTGCCCTCTTGGAGCACATCCTTGAGGGCAGCCCTTTTATTATTTGTACAGAAAGGAAAGGTGTCTCACCTGTAGCCTGTATTGTACAGAGCCTTATGAGGTGTGTTCAATCGCGCCGCAGGCAGCAATATTGCAAAGCTGTGCGGTTTCACCGGCGCCCTCCGGTCGGGCTGATGCTGCGACCGTATCCGAAGGTGCAGAAAGCCGCCTCTAAAATTACTCGCGGAGGGACATGAGCCTTTCATAGAGTGTGTCGGAGCGCGTGAGAAACACAAAAACGAGCGTCTGCACGGCAAGCATTACGCCGAACTGCGCAAGACGCGTAAGCAGCAGCGGCACAAACGGCGGTCCGAACACGGCGGAGATCATCGCAGTATTGAGCAGCAGCGACACGACAACGCCGTTGCACAGCGCCGCGAGAAAGCACCGAAGCACCGTCGGTCGGGAGCCGTACAGGACAAAGCCGAATATCGCGCCGCCGATAGCCGCGGTGACTGTAAAGCCGGGGAAGTACGCCCCCGTAGGAAACAGCAGCGAGCCGGCGAGATCGCCCAGACCCGCACACACGGCTGCCCATGTCGGACCGTAGAGCATCGCGCAGACGGCTGCCGCCGCAAAGCCGATGCCGATCTTCGCCAGCGGCATATTAAGCGCCAAAACGCGCGTGAATATGACATCAAACGCAATGAGCATCGCGCACACTGTCATTTTTTTCGTACTGAGCTTGTTATCCACAGGCACATCCTTTGTGAGAATTTATATGATCCGGTCCAGACCACGCGGGCGCAGCCTCATCCGAGGCGGGACGCGGCAAAAATGGCATAGGCGTTGACGCTCATGTGGAAGAATATATTCGTCCACACCGAGCCCGAGCGCTCGTACACCCAGCACAGCACGAAGGCGGCGGGGAGATACTGTATCGACATGAGCAGATAGCCCGGATCGCCCAGCGCAACGGCATACTGCCAGACATGGTAAACGCAGAACAGCAGCATCGACACGGCGTAAGCGGCAAAGCGGCTTTTCGGATAGAGCCCGCAGAACAGTCCGCCGCGGAACAGGCTCTCCTCCACGATCGGCGCAAGGAACACCGTCATGGCGATTATCAGCCCGCGCTCCTGACCGAGCATGGAGCTTATCGACTCCTGATTCAGGTTATCGCCCAAGCCGAGAGCGCTTATGAGTCCCGATACGGCGATGACCAGCAGCATATACAGCACCCAGCCGACGGCAATGCTCGAAAGGCACCGCCCCGGAGCATCGGCGAGCCCGTCAAAGCTGCGGCGCAGATACCTTCCGAGGAAAATGAACACGAGCATAGTCGTTGCGATGTAATAAACGAGATTCATCTCCGCATTGGTCATCAGCCCCGGCCGCGCGGAAGCCAGCAGGCTCAGTGCGATCGGGAAAACCGCCATGTGGAGCAGAAGTATCACCATTGCGCTCCAGAACTCGGATTTTTTCAGTTTGTCCCTCATCAGCCCCTCGCCTTCTGCTGAAGCTCGCTGAGCAGATTCAGCGCCTCAAGCGGCGTCAGCGAATTTATATCGGTCGCCCGAAGTATCCTGCCTATCTCGTCCTGACCGGCATCGACAAGGCTTATCTGCGCCTCGGGCTGCTTTTTTTCGACCTTTGGAGCCGCGCCTGAGTCCTCAAGCTGCCGGAGATAGGTCTTTGCCCTGCTGATGACCTTATCGGGCACGCCGGCGAGCTTTGCGACCTCTATGCCGTAGCTGTCGTCGGCCGAGCCGGGCACTATCTTGCGCAGGAACACCAGCGTATCGCCCTGCTTTTTCGCGCTTATCGAGAAATTGTGCACGCCCTCAACGCTGCCCTCAAGCGCGCTGAGCTCGTGATAGTGGGTTGCAAACATCGTTTTCGCGCCGAGCCTTTTCCTGTCGGCGCAGTATTCCAGCACGGCACGGGCTATCGCCATGCCGTCGTAGGTCGAGGTGCCCCTGCCGATCTCGTCGAGGATGAGCAGACTCGACGAAGTTGCGTTTTGCAGGATATTTGCCACCTCGCTCATTTCGAGCATGAAGGTCGATTGCCCGCCCGCAAGGTCGTCGGATGCGCCTATGCGGGTGAACACCCTGTCGACAACGCCGATGACGGCGCTTTTCGCCGGAACGAACGAGCCGATCTGAGCCATGAGCGCGATGAGTGCGGTCTGGCGCATATAGGTGCTCTTGCCCGCCATATTCGGTCCCGTTACGATGGCAACGCGGTTGCCCTCGCAGTTGAGCTGCGTGTCGTTGGGCACGAACGCAACCTCGCTGAGGGTCTGCTCGACGACGGGGTGGCGGCCGTCGCGTATCGTGAGCTCGCCGGAGGCGTCGATCTCCGGCATACAGTAATCATTGCGCACCGCAACATCGGCAAACGAGCAGAAAACATCGAGCCGCGCCACGGCCTCGGCCGTCGCCTGCACCTGCCCGACCATGCCGGCTATCGTGTGGCACAGGTCAACGAAAAATTCATACTCAAGCTGCTTTATCTTATCGGACGCCGTCAGCAGCGTGGTCTCCATATCCTTGAGCTCCGGGGTGAAATACCGCTCGCTCGACATAAGGGTCTGCTTTCTGACATACGATTCGGGGATCCTGCCCTCGTCGGCGGCGGATTTAGGTATCTCTATATAGTAGCCGAACACCTTGTTGTAGCCTATCTTGAGCTTTTTGATGCCGGTGCGCAGCTTTTCGGCGCGCTCGAGCTCGGCCACCGATTCCGCGCCGTTATCGCGTATTTTGCGCAGCTTATCGACCTGCTCGGAGTAGCCGGTCCTGAGCATCCCGCCCTCGCGCACGGAAAACGGGGGATCGTCGCAGATCGCCCAGTTTATGCGCATGTTTATCTCATGCAGAACATCCAGCTCCGCTATCTGTTTAAGCTGCGCGCTTTTAAACGGAGCAAGCAGCTCGACTATCCTCGGCAGCACCGCCGTGCAGTCGCGCAGCACGATCAGGTCGCGGGCGTTTGCCGTGCCGTAGACCACCCTGCCGATGAGCCGCTGCATGTCGCCCATGCCGCGCATGGTCTCTATGAGCTCGCCGCGCGCGACATTGTTCTTGCACAGCTCGTCCACGGCGGAGAGCCGGCGCTTTATCGCAACGGGACTCAGCAGCGGACGCTCTATCCACGAGCGCAGCAGTCTGCCGCCCATGGGCGTTTTCGTTTTGTCGAGCACCCACAGCAGAGAGCCGCGCTTTTCGCCGGTGCGCAGGGATTCTGTAAGCTCAAGCGAGCGGCGCGTCGCCCAGTCGAGCTCCATGTACCTGCCGCCGGTGAAAAGATCTATCCTGCGGATGTGCGCCATGTCGGTTTTCTGTGTTTCGCTTATATAGCGCAGAAGTGCACCCGCGGCGCAAACGGCGGCGGGCGTGTCGCCAAGCCCCGCATCGTCTATCGACGAGAGCCTGAACTGCTCGCAGACCCGTGCCGAGCACTCCATATATTCATAGTCATTGCCGCCCATTTCGAGCATACAGCCGAGCTTCATGCGCGCAAAGTCCGGAATGGTGCCGGTCTCGGCGGCGGCTTTATTCATAATGAGCTCCCGCGGCGCGAACCTGCCGAGCTCATTGAGTATGTGGTTTAAATTATCGCCCTGCATCGCGGCAACGCAGAACTCGCCCGTCGATATGTCGCAGAACGCCACGGCACCGTGTCCGGTCTCGTAGTAAACGGCGCCGAGGTAGTTGCTTTTGCCCTCGTCGAGCATGGCGGCATCCGTCACCGTGCCGGGAGTGATAACACGGATCACATCGCGCTTTACCAGCCCCTTTGCCGTGGCGGGATCCTCCATCTGCTCGCATATGGCGACCTTGTACCCGCGTGCTATGAGCTTTGCTATATACGATTGGCTGCTGTGATACGGCACTCCGCACATGGGCGTGCGCAGCTCGGGGTCGGCAACGCCGCGGTCGCGCGTCGTAAGCGCGAGGTCGAGCTCCTTGGACGCGATCTTGGCGTCCTCATCGAACATTTCGTAGAAATCGCCGAGGCGGAAAAACAGCAGGCAATCGCTGTACTGCTCCTTTATCTGCCGGTATTGCATTTTCATCGGTGTGAGTTCTGCCATTTCTTCAACGCGCCTTGGCGCTTCTCCTGTATGTTTTTTGTGGTATGGGCGCAATGCTGCCTATGCTCACGCAAGTCCGGCAGCCTTTCTTGCGCTGTCAAGCTCGCCGCGCAGGCGCTCGGGGGCAAAACGCATGAGCTCCTCCCATGTGTTGTCGGCATAGCTGAAGTAGAAAACGCCCTTTTCGACAAACTCGGGGAACTCCCTGCGTTCCTTATCGCTCAGCTCGTGGTCGGAGACATAGCACCACCATGAGCGGCGGGTCTTTTCCATGCCGCAGCACACGGCATCGCTCCATGCGAGCCGGTACTCGGTGCTGTTCTCGCCGCCGGTGCGGAAGATGATGCAGCTTTCGGTAAACGAGACATTGGCAAGTCCGAAGCTTGTTTCCGAGATATAATTCGCCGCAAACAGCCAGATGACAGACAGAACGCTCAGTATGATCGCCAGACCGCGCACACCGGCAAGCGCATCAATGAATATTCCCAGCACTGCGACTATGATGCACAGCGGCAGCAGAATGAGTCCTGCATAGAAAAACGCCTTCATTATGTTCGACGGGAAGCGCAGAGTCTGCGTTACCTGATATTTCTTCATTTTATCGCTTTTCATTTTTCCTCAACCTTTCCGTAAAGTGCCCATGTATTGCCGGATACTATCTTCACATCAATAAATTTCCCGATAAGCGACTCGTCGCCGGCGAGGTGAACGAGCCTGCCGCCGTTCGTGCGCGAGGAGAGGTTGTACTCCTGCTTGCCCGTCTGCCCGTCGACGAGAACGCGCACCGTTTTGCCGATATACTCGGCGTGCTTTTCCGCAGACACCCTGTTTGCCGCCTCAAGCAGCCTGTCAAATCTGCGCTGCTTATCCTCGCGGGTGGCGGCGTCCGGCATGGATGCCGCCGGAGTGCCGACGCGCTTTGAGTAGATGAATGTAAACATCGCATCGTAGCGCACGGTATCGCAGAGCCTTATGGTATCCTCAAACTCCTCGTCCGTTTCGCCGGGGAAGCCCACGATTATATCCGTTGTTATAACGAGGTCAGGCATATAGCTTCTGGCAAGCCCGACCTGCCTGAGATACTTCTCGGCGGTGTAGCTGCGGTTCATCGCCTTCAGAATGCGGTCATTGCCCGACTGCACCGGCAGGTGGAGCTGGTGCGCGCACTTTGAGCACTGCGCCATGGTCCTGAAAAGCTTTTCCGTCGCGTCCTTGGGATGGCTCGTCATAAAGCGGATGAGAAACTCTCCCGGAATGTCGTTTATCATGGCGATAAGGTCGGCAAAGTCAACGCCCGTGCCGAGATCCCTGCCGTAGGAATTTACATTCTGACCGAGCAGGGTTATATCCTTTACCCCCGCCTCGACGAGCTCGCGCGCCTCGGCGACTATGTCCTCCGGACGGCGGGACCTCTCCCTGCCGCGCACATACGGCACGACGCAGTAGGTGCAGAAGTTGTTGCAGCCGTACATGACGGACAGCCACGCCTTAACGCCGGAATCGCGCTTGTGCGGCATACCCTCGGCGACATAACCGTCGGTGTGCTCGGTGGCGAAAACACGCTTGTGGTCAGTCATGACCCTGAGCAGCAGCTCGGGGAAATGCCACAGGTCGTGCGGACCGAAGGCGAGATCGACGACGGGATATGACTTCTTTATCTTCTCCGTCATGTGCTCCTGCTGCACCATGCAGCCGCAGACGGCGATTATCTGCCCCGGGCGCTGCTTTTTGCTGTGGTTGAGCTGCCCGACATTGCCGAGAACGCGCATCTCCGCGTGCTCGCGCACGGCGCAGGTGTTCACGACGATTACATCGGCCTCAAACTCATCCTGCGTAAAGCCGTAGCCCATTTCGGCGAGGTAGCCGCGCAGCTTTTCGCTGTCAGCCTCGTTCTGCTGGCAGCCGTATGTATCGACCATTGCCAGCGGATGGCTTTTCCCGCTCACGAATCTGTCGTATATCTCGCGGCAGATATCCTCCTGACGGCGGATGTCCCCAATGCTTATCTCTTTTCTTTCGTATGCCATATTTCAATTTCCTTACAATCAGCAGATTACATTACATATTAACATTTTTGAGTGGAATTTTCAACAAAAATCATATATAATAGCGGCATCATCCATTGGAGGCATGATATGACACGCATTAATATTCTCCCGCCGCTGCTGGCGGATATGATAGCTGCCGGAGAGGTGGTCGAGCGTCCCGCATCGGTCATAAAGGAGCTTCTGGAAAACTCCTTTGACGCGGGTGCAAAAAAGGTGACGGTCGAATTCAAGGACGGCGGCGCGACATATATAAAGGTAGTTGACGACGGCTGCGGCATGAGTCCCGAGGACGCGGGGCTCGCCTTCACGCGGCACGCCACGAGCAAGCTGCACGACGAAAAGGGACTTGAGGCCATCGGCACGATGGGCTTCCGCGGCGAGGCGCTCGCGGCGATAGCGGCAGTCAGCCGCATCGAGCTCATAACGCG
The DNA here is from genome assembly GCA_963640555.1 of Phascolarctobacterium succinatutens. Classification (GTDB taxonomy): domain Bacteria; phylum Bacillota; class Clostridia; order Oscillospirales; family Oscillospiraceae; genus F23-B02. The sequence goes on along the minus strand of CAVHZB010000090.1, from coordinate 3,605 downwards.
CGAAAAGGGCGCAGCCGAGGGCGTTTTGGTCACCGTTGCGGCAGGCGATATAGTCGACATGGTACCCTGCGGCTGTCCGGAGGGCACGAGCATAACCGTGCGCGATATATTCCACAACACGCCGGCACGGCTCAAGTTTTTGAAATCCGACCGCTCGGAGGCGTCGGCATGCTGCGCCGCCGCGCTGCACTGCGCGCTCGGCAGACCCGAGGTGTCCGTCCGATGCAGGCGCGACGGGCAGGAGGTGTTCTTCACCCCCGGCGACGGCAGAAACGACTCGGCGGTATACTCGCTGCTCGGACGCGAGATCGCGGGCTCGATGCTCCCGTGCAGGGGAGATGACGGCACCATGAGCGTCGACGGCTTCACCTCGTCTCCCGCCGCCGGACGCGGCAACCGTGCAAATCAGTTTTTCTACTGCAACGGCAGATACATAAAGTCTGTCCTGCTGCAATCGGCAGTGGAGCAGGCATATAAAAACACGCTGCTCACCGGACGCTTCCCCTCCTGCGTTCTGTACCTCACGCTGAGCAGCGGCGCCGTGGATGTCAATGTGCATCCGGCAAAGACGGAGATCAAGTTTTCCGATGAGCGCAGGGTGTTCGACCTTGTTTATCATGCTGTGCGCGCAGCGCTCGAAACGCAGGACAGACCGGTCGAGATAACGCTCTCCGAGGGCACCAAAAGGGCGGCCGCCGCCCCGAAGCAGGACTTTTTCAAGAGTATGAGCGCGCAGGAATACCGCGAAAAAGCGGAGACCGCGCCTCCCGCGCGTGCGGTGTTCCGCGCACCGGCGGGCTATAACGCGCCGCCCGGACCGGCTGCTCCGAAAGCGCGGGCATACACGCCTCCCGCTCCGGGACCCGTACCCGCATCCGAGCCCATACGGGAGACCGCGCCGGAGCCCATGCGGGAGATGAGCGGGAGCGTTCACCGCGTTATCGGCGAGGCGCTTGACACCTACATTCTCGTTGAAAACGGCGAGGAGCTTCTGCTCATCGACAAGCACGCGGCTCACGAGCGCATGATATTCGACCGGCTGAAGGCTCAGGACAGGCAGATAATGAGCCAGACGCTGCTCGCTCCGGTCATAATAAGACCCGACGGAGCGGATTCAGAGATAATAGACGGCAATTCCAGGCTCTTTGACGAGTTTGGCTTTGAGATAGAGCCGTTCGGCTCGGACAGCTACGCCGTGCGCGCCGTGCCAGACGATATCGACCCCGCGGACGCGGCGAGCGCCGTCGAGGAGATCTGCCGCAGGCTGCGCACGGGCAAGGCAGCGCCCGAGAGTGCGAGAGACGAGCTGCTGCACACCGTCGCCTGCAAGGCCGCGATAAAGGCGGGAAGAAAGCACGAGCGCGCCGAGCTTGAGCGCATCGCAGAGGCGGTGGTGTCCGGCAGCGTCAGATACTGTCCGCACGGCAGACCCGTCTCCGTGAGTCTCACGAAAAAGCAGCTGGATAAATTTTTCAGCAGGACGGTATGATGAGTACACCGAAGATAGCCGTTGTGACAGGTCCCACCGCAACGGGCAAAACGAGGCTTTCCGTTGAGCTTGCAAAGGAGCTCGGCGGAGAGATAGTCTCGGCGGACTCCATGCAGATATACAGGGGCATGGACATCGGCACCGCCAAGGTCACGGGCGCCGAGATGCAGGGCATCCCCCATCACATGATAGACGCCGCATCCCCCTTCGAGCCGTACTCGGTCTCGCGGTATGTAAGGGAAGCGGGCGCGTGCATAGACGATATACTCGCACGCGGAAGGCTCCCCATCGTCGCGGGAGGAACGAATCTCTATATCGACTCGCTCATTGCGGGGCTCGACTTTGCCGAAAACGAGCAGGATAACACGCTCAGAGACGCGCTCGGCAGGGAGTACGACGCCATCGGCGGCGAGAAAATGCTCGATAAGCTGCGCGGGATAGACCCCGACAGGGCAGAAAAGCTGCATCCCTCGGACAAGCGCCGCATCGTGCGCGCCATTGAGGTCTACCGGCTCACCGGCAAGACCATAACGCAGCACGATCTGGAAACGAAGGCGCGCCCGAAGCGGTACGACGCCGCGCGCATCGCCCTCTGCTTTGAGGACAGGCAGCAGCTTTACGACCGCATAGACGCACGCGTCGACGAAATGGTGCGCGCAGGACTTTTTGACGAGGTGAAGCGGCTTCTTGACGAAGGTCTTTCGCCGGAGTGCACCGCGATGCAGGCGATAGGCTACAAGGAGCCCGCGGCGTACTTTGCCGGAAAAATGAGCATGGACGAGGCAACGGAGCTCATAAAGCTCTCCTCGCGCAGATATGCAAAGCGCCAGCTCACATGGCTGCGGCGCGATGAGGAGCTTTTTTGGATACGCTGGAGCGCATCGCCCGACTTTTCCGAAGCGCGACGGCTTTCGACCGAATTTCTGCACTCGCATGGTTTATGATATGGCTTGTCCGAAAGGGCAAAACATACATAGACAGGAGCGCACATCATGCAGAAAACACAAAACCTTCAGGAAGCCTTTCTCAATCAGGTACGCCGCGACAAAACGAATCTCACCGTTTTTCTCATGAACGGCTTTCAGATGCACGGCGTTATCCGCGCGTTCGACGGCTTCACCGTGGTCCTCGATTCCGACGGCAGGCAGCAGCTCATTTATAAGCATGCCATTTCCACCATCATCCCGCCCAGACCCGTGGACTTTTCTCCCGAGGCGCAATGAGGGGCGGCAGCTACCTCCGCTATGCGGCGCCGGCGGTGTTTCTCGCCTGTGCCGCATGGCTGGGAGCGTCGTTCTGGGCGCATGAAAACGCCCCGTGCACCGTGACTGCGGTCTCCGCGAGCCTTGAGCAGACCGTCACCCTTTCCGGAACGGTCGTGCGCGACGAGATCGTCGTGGTATGTCCTGATGCCGGGCGCGTGTACTGTCGGACGGGCGAGCGGGTCCGCGGCGGCAGCGCCGTGGCGGAAAACGCCGAGGGCACGGTATACGCTCCCTGCGCGGGAGTTTTCAGCTCGCTCGTCGACGGATATGAGGGGCTGAGCACCGGCAATTTCGGCGACTATACCCCGTCCGTTCCGGAGGGCGCGGTCGGCAGGATAGTGATCGGAGGATGGTTTTTCGCCGCGGACTCTGCCGACTTTGAGCTGTTTGAAAGGGGCGATACCGTCACCGTGCACCTGCCCGACGAGTGCAGGGCGCGCGTAGTGTCCGCCGAAAACGGGACCGTCATACTCCGCTGCCGCGCACAGCTCGGCTCGGTCATAAACGCAAGACGGCTCACGCTTGAGGTCACGATAGCCTCGGAAAGGGGCATCGAGGTGCCCGAGAGCGCGGTGCACCGAGACGGTGACGGCGCGTTCGTTTTCGTCATGCACGCCGGTGAGCAGGTAAAATGCCCCGTTGAGGTCATAGCCGGCGAAGGCGGAAAATGCCTCGTGCGCGGGGACGGGCTGCGGCAGGGCATGGAGGTCGTGACCGATGATAACAAATAACAATATTTTCAGCGTGTCAAAAAAGTCTGTGACTTTTTTGCACACTGAAAAAACGCCACATTTTTTGTGAAAATAAATTTTCACGAAAAATCTCGCTACGCTCGTCAAAAAGCCTGATAA